>JAGLWB010000222.1 GCA_023133655.1 Bacteroidales bacterium | reverse complement strand
CTTCATCTTTTGCTGCTTCATCTTTTGCTGCTTCATCTTTAGCTGCTTCATCTTTTGCTACTTCATCTTTAGCTACCTCATCTTCACTCCCTGGTGCAGATACTTCAGAGTTATCAGCTATTGGTTCAATTTCACCATCAGATTTAGCTTCCTGATTGGATGCCTCACTTTTTACAGGGTTGGGATTTGTTAAGGAAAGTTGTTCGATCTGAGAAGATGTTTTTCCTGTTATGGCCTGGCCTTCAGCGCTTTCAGTGTTAGCTTGTACTAACTCCTCCGTGGGGTTAGTCGTTGTTTCAAGTTCGCTCATTTTTCTAAGTTATGATAATGAAGAATTCTCCTCCTGAACATGATTGATCCAGGATTATGATAAAATTGTTTCGTTAAAAAATAATTTGGTTTTTAAACCAAGTGTCCTCCGGCAACTGATTCATTTCGATACCAAAGGTTATGTTCATAATGCCATTTATGTAGTCTTTCCACGTGAGCGGAATACAAAAATACTAATTATTTGGAATCACAAATATATTTTATAAATTTTAACACTTCAGCCAAAGGAAAAGTAAGGCAGCATGGAGAAACAGGAATCCCCACTGTGTTATAAGTTAATCGATTGCACGTTTATTAAAAATAATATACCCGATATTAAAAAGGAAAGAAAACTGATCAGTTTCCTGATCATAATAATTTAAACTTAAGCTCAGGGGGCCTATTGGGCTATGGTATACAAATGCTGCACTCCCCATATAATAACCGTTATCAAAAAGAGGGCCAAGCTGTGCGGTCTTATCCTGATTCTCAAGTATTTCCTGATAAGGTTGAAAAAAGTATCCTTCCATTCGAAAGTCAATACTCTTATGTAAGGCAAAAATGCCTCTTAAACCACCTGCACCATAATTGTAAGCCCTGAAATTAGGGAAAAATAATGTTTTACTTTCCGGAATAGGCTGGAATGCTGGGGCTGACAGCACGCTGGACACATAATTATTGTGCAGTTCCTGAGATGACATGAAAACTTCCACATACAATCCCAATGTGAAAATACCGATATTTCTAAAATAACTATTATATTTAACTCTAAACTGAACCCACTCAACCAATTTATTTAAAGGGTCACTATCTCCTGCAGTTGAGCCAGGTTCATAGGTCTCATCTCCCTTAATGTACTTGACACTAACTAACAGCCCGCTCCCTTTATTAGCATACTGTTTTTTATTCAATGTATTAACTTCGTATTGAAATGATCCGGAAAACAAATCTAAATATGTTTTATCGGCAGTATCGGACCGGCTAAATGTATTTGATTGGTAATATTCATCCAAAGATCTTGAACTCGCACCACTAAAGTCGACACTGGCCGAGTTACCCGCAGGAATTCCTAAATGCAAATCAATATGGCTTTCGTTTTGAATTAAATATGAAGGTTTTTTATCCTCGAAGAAATAGGTTGACGTTTTAAAATAATCCCATTGGTTAAACGATAGCGTTGATTTAATATAAACAGGTGTTTTAAAAGGGATATCAACCCTTGCATCAAGTTGTGCAGAGCTATAAAAACGGCCAATATATGAACTCGCCTTTACACACAAAGCAATATTTGATAAATAGTCCCATTTAACCCCAACATAGGCCTCATTAATTGGAGCAGATGAAATATTCCCTCCAAACTGTAACAAAAGATTTCGTTCTCTTTTAAAATCAAGATGCAAGTCATAAAATCCGGTATTTTTATCATAAACAACTGTTGGATAAACATTCTTGACATATTCTTCTGATAACAGCTTGAAATATTCAATTTTAAGATCCTCAATCGTCATTTGACCGGAATAACGCAACAAGGATCTCCTGACATACTCTTCCTGGTTTTCATTAAGGCCATTAACTTGAACATCATTAATAATAAATGGTGGCTTTTTTGCATTGAAACGATCTCTTTTTGCTTCAACATCCTCTTTTCTTGTAGCCCTTTTTATAAAATGCTTAATCTCCTCCATCTTATCAATTGTCGCCTTGTAAGCACTGTCAATCAGTTCTTCAGTGTGGCTAAAATCAAGCAAGCTGACAGAAATAAGCTCAGGATCAATTAATACTCCTTTATCTTCAGGAACGGAATAGGATGTATTTTGCATTAACATGGTTTGAATTTGAGAAACAAGATCATTTTCATCCGGTTCTTCATAATTGCTGGCTGCCTTACTCCCAATTATCACATCAGGGTTGAACTCTGATATCGCAACATCAATGGGGAAATTATTATACATTCCTCCGTCAAACATCAATTTCCCATCAATCCTTACTGGTTTAAAATAGAAAGGGAAGGTCATCGTAGCTCTTAATCCAACTGCCAGGTCGCCTCTCCTGAAAATTACTGCTTTCTTAGCAGCGATATCGGCTGCAACAAACCGTAACGGAACCATCAAGCTATCAAAGTTATTAGCAGAAACTGCATTGGAAGGGGAAAAAATCTCTAAAAACTCAAAATCCATTAACAGAGGTGATACAATATTTCCTGGAAGAATACTTGATGCCTTAACCGAATCATAATTCAGCTTTAAATCGATCCAGGTAGCATTAGCGCTCTCCTGTTTCATAAAAAACTTATATTTCTCAGGAATCTCTCCGGAAACGATATTTAAAAAATAATCTGATAGAAGAATCGACTTCATCTCTTCAGTAGAATAGCCACTGGCATACATTCCACCTATAATAGCGCCCATTGAAACACCAGCAATACAATCAATTGGAATATTATTCTCTTCCAAAGCCTGTATCACACCAATATGTGAAGCGCCTTTTGCCCCTCCGCCACTCAATACCAGGCAAACTTTTTGGGTGAATGAGTGATAGGAAAACCCAAAAAGAAAGATAAATCCTACTATAACCTTTTTGAGAACCATTTGTCATTTCGAATGAGTCATAGAGAATGGGTATTTAAGAAGCATTGAATTAATACCCATACCACCTGAACTCCAGATAAATCATTTTTATTGTACTAATTAAATTAATGTAAAATTACGAAAACGAAACGACATATGGGTATTCCTAATTATAAATGTCATTTTTAATTTTTGATTAATTTTGAATGATTTTTGTCCGATAATGGACATAATGTGTTCATTTCAGTAACGCATAGTTTTTATTTAGGAATGCGAAGTATTTCTAAGCAACTGACTAATAACAAGTAAAGATTACTGGCATACATTTGGCAATAAAAATCATAAAAAAATATGAATCTCAAATCACAAAAAAATGAAAAAAAGTTTGCTTAACTTAATTATTGCGTTTATTAGCATAGGATTTATTTTCGCCCAGGACGAGGCAAGATTGCTTCGATTTCCTACTATTCATGGCGATCAGGTCGTTTTCTCCTATGCCGGTGATTTATATACCGTTTCTAAATCAGGAGGAATGGCAAGAAAACTAACAAATTATGAAGGTTATGAAATGTTTGCTCGTTTTTCTCCTGATGGGAAACAGCTTGCGTTTACCGGACAATACGATGGCAATACAGAGGTTTATCTGATGCCAGCCAATGGTGGGGTCCCTGTGAGGTTAACTTATACAGCTACCTTAAACAGGGATGACATTTCTGACAGGATGGGGCCAAATAACATAATAATGACATGGACACCAGATGGTAAAAAAATCATTTTCCGATCCAGGAAGCAATCCTTTAATTCATTTGTGGGGCAATTGTTCGCTGTTTCAGTCAATGGTGGTTTATCCGAAGAACTTCCCTTACCCAGAGGTGGGTTTTGTTCTTATTCCCCTGATGGAAACAAATTAGCATATAACAAAGTCTTCAGGGAGTTCAGGACATGGAAATATTACCGTGGAGGTATGGCCGATGACATCTGGATTCACAACTTTGATGACAGATCTACCACCAACATAACCAACCATAAGTCGCAGGATATTATTCCTATGTGGTATAAAAACAAGATTTACTTTCTCTCAGACAGAGACCGAACAATGAACCTGTTTGTTTACGACAATGAATCGGGTGAAACACGCAAGATTACAAACTATACAGATTATGACATTAAATTTCCGTCTATGGGTAATGATGCGATCGTTTTTGAAAACGGAGGGTTCCTGTATCACTTAGCACTTGATTCGGAAGAAGTTAAGAAGATTCCCATTCAAATAGCTGATGATTTTCTTGGTGGCAGAAACAGGTTAAAAGATGCTTCAAAATCGATACGATCATTCGAAATTTCTCCTGATGGTAACCGTGTACTTTTTAGTGCCCGGGGTGACATTTGGACAGTCCCTGCTAAGGAAGGCATTACAAGAAATCTCAATAAATCATCATCTGCTCATGACAGAAACCCATTGTGGTCTCCTGATGGAAAATATATAGCCTACCTATCGGATGAAAGTGGCGAATACGAAATTTATATCCAGAAGAACAATGGCAACGAAGCCCCGATTCAGTTAACAAATAATGCTGACACATACAAATACAAATTGCGATGGTCACCTGATAGTAAAAAACTCCTTTGGAGTGATAAGAAGCTTCGACTGCAGTTTGTTGATATCGATTCAAAAAAAGCTACACTGGTTGAAAAATCTGATATTTGGGAGTATAATGACTTTGCCTGGTCACCCGACAATAAATGGATCACTTTTTCCCGGCCAGAGAAGTCGGGAATGAATAAAATATGTTTATACAATCTGGACAACAAAGAAACCTCTGAAATAACCAAAGGGTGGTATGATTCGGGAAGGCCTGTTTTTAGCAGGGATGGCAAATACATTTTTTTTGTGTCAGACAGAGATTTTAATCCAATATATAGTAGCGTTGAGTGGAATTATGCTTATCAGGATATGAGTAAAATTTACCTTGTACTGCTTTCGAAAGATACACCATCACCGTTTGCTTTAAAAAATGACGAAGTGGCCGTAAAGGAAAGCAATGATAATCAAAATGAAAAAAAAGAGACGGAAGAGCCAGGAGATGAATCTAAAGATATACAAATCGACATCGAAGGGATTCAGGAAAGGATAATTGCACTTCCTGTTAAAGTTGCCAACTACAGTAATCTACAAAACGTTGGCGATAAGCTCTATTATATTTGTGCCTCATCAGGAAAAAGAGGAATTAAACTATATGATCTTAAGGCTAAAAAAGAAACAGATTTGAATTATTCCGGGAATTATGAGATATCAGCAGATGGTAAAAAAATGCTTGTTGGCAGTGGGGGAAAATATGCGGTAATCAATTTACCTACCTCCAAAATTAAGATTGAAAAAACCGTTGACCTCACTAATATGAAAGTTATGGTTGACTTCAAACAGGAGATGGAACAGATATTTAATGAAAGCTGGAGGCAGATGAGAGATTTTTTCTATGTTCCAAACATGCATGGCGTTGACTGGGATAATATGAACAGAAAATACAGTGTTATGGTTCCCTATGTCAATAACCGAAACGATCTTACTTACTTGATTGGGGAAATGATTGGTGAACTTAATGTCGGACATGCATATGTTAGTGGTGGCGATAAGCCAACTCCTGAACGGATCAAAACAGGTTTACTCGGTGCAAAATTAGTAAAAGACGCATCAGGCTACTTTCAGGTAACAGATATCCTGAAAGGAGAAAACTGGAGAAATAATTTACGATCACCTTTAACTGAGGTTGGCGTTGATGTTTCGGCTGGAGATTATATTATTGCCGTAAATGGTGTTTCCACACAAGAGGCGAGCAACATTTATGAATTATTTGTCAATATGGCAAATAAGGAGGTATTACTGACTGTAAACACGCAACCCAATGAGGAGGGTAGCAGAACCGTTATTGTCAAACCAGTTGGCACTGAATCAACATTATATTATTACAATTGGGTTCAGGATAACATCCGAAAAGTTAATGAAGCAACTAACGGCCAGGTTGGTTATATTCATATTCCTGACATGGGACGCGATGGTTTAAATGAATTCATTAAGTACTTTTATCCCCAGTTAACAAAAAAAGGATTGATAATTGATGACAGGGGTAATGGAGGAGGCAATGTTTCGCCTATGATCATTGAACGACTCAAGCGAGAAGTTTCCAGGGCAAACATGATGCGTAATGCACCCACTCCCAGGCAGACCCCCCGTCAGATGATGATTGGCCCTAAAGTGTTGCTCATCAATAAATATTCAGCATCTGACGGAGACCTCTTCCCCTATTCGTTTAAGAAAAACCAACTCGGAAAGGTTATCGGAACCAGAACATGGGGTGGTGTTGTGGGCATCAGGGGGTCTCTACCCTTTATTGATGGAGGTGAACTGAGAAAGCCTGAATTTGCCTCATATTCATCCGAGGAAAGTAAATGGATTATTGAAGGGTTTGGGGTTGAACCGGATATTTACGTTGAGAATGATCCTGCCAGGGAATATGATGGCATTGACGACCAGTTGAACAAAGCCATTGAGATAATCATGGAAGAGATAAAAAATTACAAAGAAATTCCAGACATTCCTAAAGCGCCTGAGAAATAAGCATAAGAAAAAAAGGCTATCTACTTGTAGACAGCCTTTTTTTCTTATGCTTGTGCAGTTGGCCCCCCACCCATGTTAAATGGAGGCATATGGTCTCCTGCCGGTTCTTTGATTGTACCGTGGATAGATTCAAATTTCGTAATATTATCTTTCAAGGCCCGAAATAACCTTTTTGCATGATGTGGGGTTAATATGATCCTTGACTTAACTTTCGCTTTTGGTATCCCGGGCATCATCTTTATAAAATCGATAATAAATTCCGAATGAGAATGAGTAATAATTGCCAGGTTGCAATATGTACCTTCGGCAACATCATCTTTCAATTCAATATTTAATTGTCCTTTTTTCTGATTTTGATCTTCCATGATTACTAATTATTATGATTCAACTTCAATATCTTCTTCTTTTGCAGCCATAAGGCTTTCATATTCTTCCCTGGAACCAACAATTTGACTTTCGTACTCAGGTAATCCGGTACCAGCTGGGATTAAGTGACCAACAATTACATTTTCTTTTAAACCAAGTAAGCTATCTGATTTCCCTCTAATTGCAGCCTCTGTAAGTACTTTTGTAGTTTCCTGGAAAGAGGCAGCCGAGATAAAACTCTTTGTCTGCAAAGAAGCTTTTGTTATCCCTTGCAGTACTTGCTTCGCAGTAGCTGGTTGGGCATCTCTGGCTTCTATCAATTTTTTATCTTTCCTTTTCAACATTGAATTTTCGTCTCTCAATTTCCTGGCACTTACTATTTGACCGGCTATAAAATTTACAGAATCAGCATGATCAACAATCACTCTCTTTCCAAAAATCCAGTCATTCTCTCCATTAAAGTCTATTTTATTCACCAGCTCACCTTCGAGAAACTTAGTATCGCCCGGATCAGCAACCTCGACTTTACGCATCATTTGCCGCACAATCGCTTCAAAATGTTTATCATTTATCTTAACACCCTGTAAACGGTAAACCTCCTGAATTTCATTAACAATATACTCCTGTACTTTCATAGGTCCTTTGATAGCCAAAATATCAGCAGGAGTCATAGCACCTTCTGATAATCGTGTTCCAGCTTTAACATAGTCGTTTTCCTGAGCCAGGATCTGTTTCGAGGTGGAAATAAGGTATTTCTTCTCTTCACCGGTTTTGGAGGTGATGATTACTTCACGATTCCCTCTTTTTAGTTTCTTACCGAACGAAACAACACCATCGATCTCAGCAACAGTAGCCGGATCTGAGGGATTTCTTGCTTCAAATAATTCTGTCACGCGTGGAAGACCACCGGTAATATCACCTGATTTACCAATTGCCCGAGGTATTTTAACAAGGATATCCCCGGCTTTAATGTCAGCTCCATCCTCTATCTGGATATGTGCCCCGACCGGAAGGTCATATGTTCTGATAAGTTCATTATCGTATGACATCACATTGATAGTAGGGTTTTTGGTTTTCACACGTTTTTCAGTGATCACTTTTTCATAGAATCCTGTTTGTTCATCAGATTCAACCCGGTATGTAATTCCTTCAAGGACATTATCGAATAACACCTTTCCACTTACTTCCGAAAGTATCAATGCGTTATAAGGATCCCACTCACTAATCAAATCACCCTTCTTAACTTCAGAGCCTGACCTTACAAATAGTTTAGCTCCATAAGGAATATTACCTGACATCAGCACAATGCCGGTTTTTTGATCTATGATTCTCATCTCAGCAGACCGGCCGATAACAATATTAAATTTCTCTTTTGTTTTGCTTACATACTCAACAAACCTGAGTTCATCAATTTCAAGGACACCACCGAACTTTGCCTCAATTTTCGAAACTATTGCAATATTTGAGGCTGTACCACCCACGTGGAATGTTCTCAAAGTAAGCTGTGTGCCCGGTTCACCAATTGACTGTGCGGCAATAACCCCAACGGCTTCGCCCATTTGAACCAATCGACCAGTGGCTAAGTTACGTCCGTAGCATTTAGCACAAACGCCTACTTTTGATTCACAAGTCAACACCGATCTTATTTCAACTGATTCAATCGGAGAGTCTTCAATAGTACGGGCAATTTCTTCAATAATTTCCTCACCAGCCTGAACCACTATTTCGCCGGTTTGCGGATGATAAACATCATGTAACGAAACCCGGCCCAGAATACGGTCATAAAGCTTTTCAACAACCTCTTCGTTCTTTTTGAGCGAGGTAGTTGAAAGGCCCCTCAGTGTACCACAATCATCTTCAGCGATAACAACATCTTGTGCAACATCAACTAACCTACGCGTAAGGTATCCGGCATCGGCAGTCTTTAAAGCTGTATCTGCCAAACCTTTTCTCGCACCGTGTGTAGAAATAAAGTATTCAAGAACTGATAAGCCTTCTTTAAAGTTTGACAGGATAGGGTTTTCAATGATTTCTCCTCCTGTAGCACCTGACTTTTGTGGCTTAGCCATCAACCCCCTCATCCCCGACAGCTGCCGGATCTGTTCTTTTGACCCCCTGGCCCCAGAGTCAAGCATCATAAAAACCGGGTTAAATCCCTGTCTGTCTTTTGACAAACGGCCGATCAATTCCTGGGTGAGTCGTGAATTCGTATGCGTCCAAATATCAATAATCTGATTATATCTCTCATTATTGGTAATGAATCCCATATTATAATTCGTAAGGACTTCATCAACATCAGCATTAGCATCATTTATCAGGGTTTCCTTCATCTTAGGGATAAGTATATCACCAAGATTAAATGACAGGCAACCTTTGAAAGCCATTTCAAATCCCAGATTTTTAATATTATCAAGAAATTCTGAGGTTACAGCGGTACCTGTCTCCCTCATAATATTTCCAATGATATCCCGCAGGGATTTTTTTGTCAGTAGTTCATTAATATATCCATAATTTTCAGGTACATATTGATTTAAAATAATACGTCCTGTTGTTGTTTCGATTAACTCGGTAACCTCCTGTCCATCTTTTTTTATTTTCAACCTGACATTAATCACGGCATGTAAATCAACCTCTCTTTCGTTATAGGCTATAATTACTTCTTCAGGTGAATAGAAGGTATACCCCTCCCCTTTCACAGGGTTTTCCGGCATACTTTTTCTTTCTTTAGTAAGATAGTATAATCCCAATACCATATCTTGAGAAGGAACAGCAATAGGTGCTCCATTAGCAGGATTAAGCACATTATGAGAGGCAAGCATTAAAAGTTGAGCTTCAAGAACAGCAGCATTTCCGAGAGGAATATGAACGGCCATCTGGTCACCGTCAAAGTCGGCGTTAAATGCAGTACAAGTCAAAGGGTGTAACTGAATGGCTTTCCCTTCAATAAGTTTAGGTTGAAAAGCTTGAATACCCAAGCGGTGCAATGTTGGCGCTCTGTTCAACATAACCGGATGTCCTTTTAGGATGTTCTCAAGAATATCCCACACAACAGGATCTTTTCTATCTACAATTTTTTTAGCGGACTTAACTGTTTTTACGATTCCTCTCTCAAGCATTTTACGGATAATAAAAGGCTTAAACAGTTCAGAGGCCATACCTTTAGGCAGTCCACATTCATTTAGTTTAAGATCAGGACCAACAACAATAACTGACCGCCCTGAATAATCGACACGTTTACCAAGAAGGTTCTGACGAAACCTCCCTTGCTTTCCTTTTAATGAGTCGCTAAGTGATTTTAACGGCCTGTTCGATTCAGTTTTAACAGCATTTGCCTTTCTTGAGTTATCAAACAGTGAGTCGACAGCTTCCTGAAGCATACGTTTCTCATTGCGCATAATAACATCAGGGGCTTTAATCTCGATCAAGCGCTTAAGCCTGTTATTTCTTATTATAACCCGACGATAAAGATCATTCAAATCAGAGGTAGCAAACCTACCGCCATCAAGCGGAACTAAGGGCCTCAATTCGGGAGGTATAACCGGTACAACTTTCACGATCATCCATTCCGGCTTATTCTCAATCTTTTTATTTGCTTCGCGGAAAGCTTCAAAAACTTGTAACCTTTTTAATGCCTCTTGTTTTCGTTGTTGAGATGTTTCTGTGTTGGCTTTATGCCTTAATTCATAAGAGATTTTATCAAGGTCTAACCGTGCAAGCAGATCATGTAATCCCTCGGCGCCCATTTTTGCGATAAACTTATCAGGGTGATCATCGTCAAGGTATTGATTATCAGCAGGTAAATTTTCAATTATTTCGAAATATTCTTCCTCTGTTAAAAAATCAAGATAATTAATACCATCAACTTCTTTAATACCAGAATTAATTACAACATAGCGCTCATAATAAATAATAGTTTCCAGCTTTTTGGTTTGCAAACCCAATAATGCCCCAATTTTATTTGGAAGAGAGCGAAAAAACCAGATATGGGCAACCGGAACAACCAATTGAATATGCCCCATCCGTTCGCGGCGAACTTTTTTCTCTGTCACTTCAACACCACAACGATCACAAATGATACCTTTGTATCTTATTCTTTTATATTTTCCGCAATGGCATTCCCAATCCTTAACCGGACCAAAAATTCGTTCGCAAAAAAGGCCATCTCTTTCCGGTTTATAGGTTCTATAATTAATTGTTTCTGGCTTTAATACCTCACCACTTGATCGTTCAAGAATAGTTTCTGGTGATGCCAGGCTGATTGTGATTTTGTCGAAGCTACTTTTGATGGTTGTGTCTTTTCTGAAAGCCATACAGAATTACTTAATATTATATTATAAAATAAAAAACAGAGGCTCAATGAATCATATTGAGCAAAATAAAAAATAATACAATGCTAATCAAATGTAATATTTAGTCCTAATCCTCTTAATTCATGAACCAAAACATTGAACGATTCAGGGATTCCTGGTTTGGGCATTGTTTCGCCTTTAACAATTGTTTCATATGCTTTAGCTCTTCCCTGGACATCATCGGACTTAACAGTCAGGATTTCCTGTAATACATTTGCGGCACCGAAGGCTTCAAGAGCCCAAACTTCCATTTCTCCAAAACGCTGTCCTCCAAATTGAGCCTTACCTCCAAGCGGTTGCTGAGTTATCAGTGAATAAGGGCCAATTGACCGTGCGTGCATTTTATCGTCAACCATATGATGCAGTTTCAACATATAAATATAACCAACCGTAGCAGGCTGGTTAAAACGTTCGCCTGTTCCTCCATCACAAAGATAAACCCTTCCATTTTCTGGTAACCCGGCTTGCGCCAAATACCCATTTATCTGATCGACTGTGGCACCATCAAATATCGGAGATGCAAAATGCAACCCCAGGTTTTTACCTGCCCAACCTAATACGGTTTCATAAATTTGGCCAAGGTTCATTCGTGAAGGCACACCTAATGGGTTCAGGACTATATCAACAGGGGTTCCATCTTCCAGGAAAGGCATATCTTCTTCTCTTACAATCTTTGCAACAATGCCTTTATTACCATGGCGCCCTGCCATTTTATCTCCCACTTTCAGCTTACGTTTCTTAGCAATATATACCTTTGCCATCTGTATGATACCATTTGGCAGGTCATCTCCAACCGAAGTAATAAACTTCATTCGGTTATGTCTTCCAAGAATCTCTTTATATTTGATATTGAAATTATAAAGCAGCTGCTTAACAAGTTCATTCTTTGCTTTATCTGTTGTCCATTTATTGGGGTTTATATTTGAATAATCTAATTCGGCTAAGATCTTTTGAGTAAACTTTGTTTTTTTAGGTATAAGCTCTTCCTTGAAATTATTATAAACTCCTTGAGATGTTTTACCGCTAACCAGGGTATTTAATTTTTCAACAAGTTTATTTTTTAGATCTTGCACTTCTTGATTAAACTCCTGAACCAGCTTAGCCAGGTCATCTTTTTCTTTCACCCTCAACTTTCTATCTTTTATAGCCCGGGAGAACAGACTTTTATCTATTACCACTCCATTCATTGATGGGGGTGCCTTCAGTGAAGCATCTTTGACATCGCCGGCTTTATCGCCAAAAATAGCACGTAATAATTTTTCTTCCGGTGTTGGATCACTCTCTCCTTTAGGTGTTATTTTACCAATAAGAATATCACCTTCGTTAACTTCAGCACCAATACGGATCAAACCATTTTCATCGAGATCTTTAGTAGCTTCAGCGCTAATATTTGGTATATCATTTGTAAGTTCTTCGACGCCTCTTTTAGTATCTCTAACATCTAATGAAAATTCTTCAATATGAATTGAAGTAAAAACATCTTCTTTTACAAGTTTCTCAGATACAACGATGGCATCCTCAAAATTATAGCCCTTCCATGGCATGAAAGCAACCATAAGGTTTCGTCCAAGCGCTAATTCACCTTTATCTGTGGCATACCCTTCACATAAAACCTCACCTTTTTTAACTTTGGCTCCTTTACTAACAATGGGTTTAAGGTTAATAGAGGTGTTTTGGTTGGTACGCAAAAACTTGGTAAGGCCATAACGTTTAACATCACCTTCGAAACTTATGAGTTTTTCAGTCTCCTCACGAAAATACTTAACAACAATCTCAAATGCATCAACATACTCAACAATACCATCTCCTTCGGCATAAATCAGAACCCTTGAGTCGGTAACCACATTCCTTTCAATTCCAGTTCCAACAATCGGAGCTTCAGGAGACAGTAAAGGAACGGCTTGCCGCATCATGTTAGATCCCATTAACGCACGGTTTGCATCATCGTGTTCGAGGAATGGAATCAGAGAAGCTGCAATGGATGCAATTTGATTTGGAGCAACGTCAATCAAGTTAATTTTTTCACTCTCAATAATTGGATAGTCAGCCAAATACCTTGCTTTCACCTTTTCGTTCTCAACATTTCCAGTCTCGTCGATTCGTGTACTGGCCTGAGCAATAATTTTATCTTCTTCTTCTTCAGCGGTAAGAAAAACAGGGGGATTATCAAGTAGCACTTTACCATCTTCAACCTGCCGATAAGGTGTTTCGATAAAACCTAATTTATTTATCTTAGCATAAACACAAAGAGATGATATCAGCCCAATATTTGGTCCTTCAGGTGTTTCAATAGTACAAAGACGTCCATAATGTGTAAAATGAACATCACGCACTTCAAAACCGGCCCTTTCACGCGACAAACCACCCGGTCCTAATGCGGAGACCCTACGTTTATGGGTAAGTTCAGACAATGGATTGGTCTGATCCATAAACTGGGATAGCTGGTTTGTTCCAAAAAATGAATTAATAACAGATGATAAGGTTTTAGCATTGATCAGGTCTGTAGGTGTAAATACTTCATTATCCCTGACATTCATTCTTTCCCTGATTGTTCTTGCCATCCTGGCAAGTCCAACACCAAATTGGTTATACAACTGCTCGCCCACAGTCCTGACACGACGATTACTCAAATGGTCGATATCATCGATCTCGGTTTTTGCATTTACGAGTTGAATAAGATATTTTACAATTGAAATAATATCTTCCTTTGTCAGTACTTTAATATCAAGAGCTGTAGAAAGCTCTAACTTTTTATTTATCCTGTAACGGCCAACATCACCCAGGTCATAACGTTTATCAGAGAAAAACAGTTTATCAATTATTCCTCTTGCAGTTTCTTCATCAGGAGGTTCAGCATTTCTTAGCTGCCTGTAAATAAATTCAACAGCTTCCTTTTCTGAGTTTGCAGTATCTTTTTGCAGGGTATTAAAGATTATTGAATAATCACTCGATTCAGCTTCATCACGATGAATAAGGATCGTTTTGATACCTGCTTCGATGATCATTTCAATATGTTTACTTTCTAATATCGTTTCCCGGTCGATAATGACCTCAGTACGCTCAATTGACACAACCTCCCCGGTATCTTCATCAACAAAATCTTCAATCCAGGATCGAACAACCCGGGCAGCCAATCTACTGCCCAGCACTTTTTTCAGTCCGGATTTGCTTACTTTAATTTCTCTTGCCAGGTTGAATATTTCAAGAATATCCTTATCAGTTTCATAGCCGATAGCCCTAAGCAAGGTAGTTAAAGGAAGCTTCTTTTTCCTATCAATATAGGCATACAGCACATTGTTGATATCGGTTGTAAATTCCATCCATGATCCTTTGAATGGGATGATACGTGCCGAGTACAATTGTTGTCCGTTAGCATGGAAGCTCGTTCCAAAGAAGACTCCGGGAGAGCGATGCAATTGGGAAACCACAACTCGCTCGGCTCCATTGACAATAAATGTACCTTTGGGACTCATGTAAGGAATCATTCCCAGGTAAACATCCTGGATAATGGTTTCAAAATCTTCATGATCCGGATCAGTGCAATAAAGCTTCAATTTTGCTTTAAGTGGAACACTATAGGAGAGTCCTCTTTCAATACACTCCTCTATTGAATACCTGGGGGGATCAATAAAATAATCCAAAAACTCCAGAACAAAGTTATTTCTCACATCCGTTATCGGGAAGTTCTCAGAGAACACTTTATACAATCCTTCATTCATTCGATTCTCGGGATTTGTTTCCAACTGGAAAAAATCCCGGAATGATTTCAACTGAATATCAAGAAAATCCGGATAATCTGTTTTGATCTGCGCTGATCTAAAATTGATTCTTTCAATTGTTTCTTTAGCCAAGGTCTTAAATTTTTATCCACCAAAAGGCAGATCGGTTATTAGATTAATGAATCAATTATTATAAATCAATAATAAAAGAAATAGACCCTTCCGTCTAAAAAGAGGAAGAAGCCCATCTCTCTCTCATTATCTGATATGTCCTTTGTTATTTAACCTCAACCTCTGCTCCAGCCTCCTCTAATTGTTTTTGTAATGCATCTGCTTCATCTTTGGTCACTCCTTCTTTGATTGCCCTTGGAGCTGAATCAACCAATTCTTTAGCTTCTTTCAATCCTAAGCTTGTAAGTTCTTTAACGAGTTTAACAACTGCAAGTTTCGATTGTCCAGGTGCATTAATAATTACATCAAATGAAGTTTGTTCTTCAGCTGCTTCTTCACAGCCACCGCCGGTTGCGCCAGGTGCTGCAACTACTGCTGCTGCTGCCGGCTCAATACCATATTCGTCCTTTAATATTCCAGCTAACTCATTAACCTCCTTAACTGTTAAATTAACGAGCTGATCTGCAAAAGCTTTTAAATCTGCCATTTTATTTTCGTTTTTAAATTTATTAATTATTTTCTATCATATTTAATTCAAAATTATGCTTTTTTTTCTGCTAAGGTCTTCAATATCCCCGACAGATCCTGGCCTGCTGCTTGCAACGCACCAATAACATTTTTAACAGGTGATTGCAGCAATGAAATGACTTCGCCAATTAATTCCTCTCTTGACTTAATATTTGCCAATATTTCTAATTGATCATCGCCAACAAAAATAGCCTCATCTATGAATGCACCTTTCAGAACAGGTCTATCGTGAGTTTTTCTAAACAATTGAATAAGCTTAGCAGGTGCATTACCTGTATCGGAAATCATTAATGATGTAGGGCCTTTTAACGTTTCAGACAATGACCTGAAATCTTTATCCGTTTTTTCCATTGCTTTCTTAAGCAACGTATTTTTAACCACCAATAATTCAATGTTCATTTTAAAGCAGAGCCTTCTCAATTCGCTGGTATGGTCAGCATTCAGTTCTGATATGTCTGCCAGATAGATATTATTGTTATCCACTAAGCGCTCTGCCAGCGAATCAATAAGTTGATTTTTTTCTTCTCTATTCATAATTTTTCTTCCTTCAAATAATTCGAGAGCACAATCTTCTTTTATACAATAGATTTCAGATCGATTTTTATCCCTGAGCTCATTGTACTGGAGAGGTAAATACTTTTCACATATGTACCTTTCGCAGCGGATGGTTTCAATTTGATAATAGTTTGCACTAATTCGTTTGTATTTTCAAGCAGCTTTTCCTCAGAAAAAGAGACTTTTCCAACTGGAGAGTGAATGATTCCGTACTTATCCACTTTAAAATCTATCTTACCTGCTTTTACATCGTTAACTGCTTTTCCAACATCCATCGTAACGGTACCAGTTTTGGGGTTTGGCATCAATCCTCTTGGTCCCAAAATTCTCCCCAAAGGCCCAACCTTACCCATAACGCTGGGCATGGTGATTACCACGTCAATATCAGTCCAACCATTTTTTATTTTCTGAATATAATCATCCAGTCCAACAAAATCAGCGCCTGCTGCTGTTGCTTCTTCCTCTTTATCAGGTGTACAAAGCACCAGAACTTTTTTAGTTTTACCAGTTCCATGCGGTAATGTAACCGTACCTCTAACCATCTGATTAGCTTTTCGGGGATCAACGCCCAATCGCACATCAATATCAACAGAAGAATCAAATTTTGCAGTAGAAATATTTTTAACAATAGCTACTGCTTCATTAACTGGATATGTAGTATTCTTATCGTATTTTTCAAGCGCAGCCTTTTGGCTTTTTGTTAATTTGCCCATCTCTTTATAAAATTAATACTGTTCAACTAATTATTTCCAAATGGTGGATTTCCTTTTACTTTAATCCCCATGCTTCTGGCAGTTCCAACCACCATTTTCATAGCTGATTCAATGGTAAAAGCATTCAGGTCGACCATTTTTTCTTCGGCAATAACCTTAACCTGATCCCATGAGACTGAAGCAACTTTCTGCCTGTTTGGCTCCGGTGATCCTTTTTGAAGTTTGGCAGCCTCCAGTAGCTGAACAGCAACAGGGGGTGTTTTTACAATAAAAGTGAATGATTTATCATTAAAAACAGTTATTATAACAGGTAAAACCTTGCCTGGTTTATCCTGAGTTCTTGCATTGAATTGTTTACAAAACTCCATAATATTCACACCTTTAGCGCCCAGTGCAGGGCCTACTGGTGGAGATGGGTTTGCAGCGCCACCTTTAATTTGAAGTTTTATCAATCCATCAACTTCTTTCGCCATTTCTTCTTTCCTTATATTTTTTTTAATTACTTCTTATTTCTATTGTAATAGACTTACTGTTCTTTTTCAACTTGCATAAATCCGAGTTCAAGAGGAGTTTTTCTTCCAAAAATTTTAACCATCACTTTAAGTTTCTTTTTCTCCTCATTTATTTCTTCGATAACACCGCTAAAGCTATTAAACGGGCCATCAATAACTTTCACACTTTCACCAATAATAAAAGGCACATTTATTTCTTCACCCATCTCAGCAAGTTCATCTACTTTTCCTAGAATCCTATTTACTTCTGCAGGTCGAAGGGGGTGGGCTTCGCCTTTTGTACCAAGGAATCCGATTACACCCGGCACACTTTTAATAATATGTGGTATTTCGCCCACAAGTGTAGCTTCGATGATCAAATATCCTGGGAAAAAATTACGATCCTTGCTAACTTTTTTCCCTTTTCTAATCAGAAATACTTTTTCAGTAGGGATGAGTATCTGGGAAATGTAATCGTGAAGGTTCAGCCGCTCTATCTCGCTCTCGAGATAAGTCTTCACTTTTTTCTCATTCCCGGTGATTGCCCGTACCACGTACCACTTTTTTTCCTGTTCACCCATTGTGACTACTAAATTGAAAAGTTATTGATCTGATCTGAGAATTAAAAACAGAATGGGTTTAAAACAACTTATAATACTGTTTTAAGACATTTTCAAATGAAATATCCATCATAAAAATGATCATTGCAACGATCAGGGAAGCAACAAAAACAACGATTGCACTGTTTTGCAACTCACTCCAGCTGGGCCAGGAAACTTTATGCATCAGCTCGTCATAGCTTTCCTTGATATACTCTTTTATTTTAAACCGTGCCATTTATTGAAATTTCTAAGTTATTATTAGCACGGGTGGTAGGACTCGAACCTACAACCAATGGTTTTGGAGACCACTACTCTGCCAATTGAGCTACACCCGTTTGAGATTAATTAACAAATTCAAATAAAGGCATTCCAACTATCAGTGGAACGCCTTTTGCAATTTATGCATATTACTCAATAATCTCAATAACCTGGCCGGCACCAACAGTTCGTCCTCCTTCACGGATAGCGAACCTAAGGCCCTTGGTCATTGCGATTTCTGAGATAAGATGAACCTCAATTGTTACGTGGTCTCCGGGCATTACCATTTCAACTCCTTCAGGCAGAAATATCTCACCAGTTACGTCAGTTGTTCTAAAATAGAATTGCGGACGATATTTATTATGGAAAGGAGTATGTCTGCCACCTTCTTCTTTTTTCAACACATAAACTTCACCTTTGAAGAATTTATGTGGTGTGATTGAGCCGGGTTTAGCAATAACCATCCCTCTGGTAATCTCTTTTTTATCAATACCTCTAAGCAACAACCCGGCATTATCACCGGCTTCACCCCTGTCAAGGATTTTCCTAAACATCTCAACACCAGTTACAACTGATTTAAGCTTTTCTGCACCCAGTCCAATGATATCAACAGGTTCACCAATATTAATAATTCCGGTCTCGATTCTTCCGGTAGCAACTGTTCCACGACCTGTAATTGAAAAAACGTCTTCAACAGGCATCAGGAAGGGTTTATCTTTATCACGTTCCGGCAATGGGATCCATGTGTCGCAAGCATCCATAAGTTCAAAAACCTTTTTAACATCTTCAGGTTCTTGATTGAGGGCTCCAAGAGCAGATCCCTGGATGATCGGTGTATTATCGCCATCAAAATCATAGAATGAAAGCAGGTCTCTGACTTCCATATCAACGAGTTCAAGCAGTTCATCATCGTCAACCATGTCGGTTTTATTCATAAAAACAACAAGTTTAGGCACACCAACCTGACGAGCCAACAGGATATGCTCACGAGTTTGGGGCATAGGGCCGTCATCAGCAGCAACAACCAAAATTGCACCATCCATCTGAGCAGCACCTGTTACCATATTCTTAACATAGTCGGCGTGACCAGGGCAGTCCACATGTGCATAATGTCTATTTTCTGTCTGATACTCAACATGAGCTGTGTTGATGGTTATACCTCTTTCCTTTTCTTCCGGAGCATTATCAATTTCATCAAACGATTTATACTCTGCTAATCCTTTGTCCTGAAGATTTAAGGTTATTGCAGCGGTTAATGTTGTTTTGCCATGGTCTACATGACCAATAGTACCAATATTAACATGCGGTTTCGTGCGTTCAAATTTTGCTTTTGCCATATCAAATAATGTTTAATTAAATAGTTTACACATAAATTGCCTGTTCAATATTTTCGAGCCAATGACGGGATTTGAACCCGTCACCTCGTCCTTACCAAGGACGCGCTCTACCAAATGAGCTACATCGGCTTTTCAGAGCGGAAAACGGGATTCGAACCCGCCACCTAAAGCTTGGAAGGCTTTCGCTCTACCAAATGAGCTATTTCCGCAAAATGAGTATGGTTGTGGGGAGAGGAGGATTCGAACCTCCGAAGGCTTAGCCAACAGATTTACAGTCTGCCCCGTTTGACCGCTCTGGAATCTCCCCAATCTCATTTTTCCATCCTTAAAAAGAACTGAGCCGATGGACGGACTCGAACCGCCGACCGGCTGATTACAAATCAGCTGCTCT
>JAGLWB010000221.1 GCA_023133655.1 Bacteroidales bacterium | reverse complement strand
TTATCACATTAGCTTTTATTTCTTGTTCTTCGTCAAAAAGCAAATTGGAAACCAAAATCCTGGATCTCGAGGATAATCTTTTTTCAAATACCACCTCCATGATCGACAAAAACACCACCAAAGAACTTGTTGACTCGTATATTTCTTTTGCTGATCAATATCCTGACGACATGAATGCAGCTGGATATTTGTTTAAAGCAGCCGATATATCGATGAACCTCTTAGACCCTCGATTGGCTATTCAATTGTTTGACCGTATCATGGTTGAATATTCCGATTTTGAAAAAATCCCACAGTGTTTGTTCTTAAAAGGATATGTATTTGAAAATGAATTGAGGCAATTGGAGAAAGCCCAAACTATTTACTTAGAGTTTCTCAAAAAATATCCGGATAATGAATTTGCCGATGATGTCCAGATCTCGTTAGACAACCTTGGAAAAAGTCCTGAAGAGTTAATACGACAGTTCCAGGAACAAGCTGCCGCTGATAGTATTCGGTAGGCAGTTGGCGGTAGCCGGTAGGCGGTAGCCGGTAGCCAGTCGGCAGTAGCCGGTAGGCGGTAGCCAGTAGCCGGTAGGCGGTAGCCAGTAGCCGGTATCCGGTAACCAGTATCCTGTAAGTCAATATACTACTTGTAAGATTAAGGTTTATCCTGGAATTTTTGGGGGCTTTTGATCATTTGATAGAGCATCCTACCAATACTTTCAGAGGTTTTGATATGTCTTTCATGAATTTCTGTTGAAATATATTTACACGATAATGCAAAATCAAGCCAGATTTGGGTTTCTGTATTTTCCATGTCTGCATCTGACATTTTACTTGCAAAATGAGTCGGGTATTGTCTTTTGCGATATCCTTCCCCAATATTTGAGCAAACAGACCGGGAAGACCTCCGAATCTGATCGATTAATGAATATTTTTCAATACCTGGGAAAGTCTTTGTCATCTCAAAAACAGACATAGCCATTTTGTAAGCCATCTGATAGACATTTAATTCCCTAAATCCAACTTTCATAGGTGCATATTAATTATATATACCCTAAATCCATAATTTTATATTTTGTGACCCTGGTTTTTAAATAATTTATTAACAACTCTTATATTCTAACCCAAAAATCACCCCTTTCGTCAGCTACAACTAATTGGTTATTCGCCAGCTACTGGCTACCGGCTACTGGCTACTGGTTACCGGCTACCGGCTACTTTTAATTGAATTCTTCTTCAAGAAAATCTTTCAGTTGACTTGCGGTGATGTCGGTTGTCAGAAGTCCTGAACTGCTGTAAGCAATTTTCCCGGTCTGCTCAGAAACAATAACAGAAACAGCATCTGATGCTTCGGTGATACCCACGCCGGCCCGGTGTCTCAACCCATAATCGGATGGGAAGTCAGTATCTTTGGTAATTGGTAATACACAGCGAGCTGCTTTTATTCTATTCCTCAAAATAATGACAGCACCATCGTGTAAAGGATTGTTTTTATAAAAAATATTTTCCAATAACTCTTTCGACATCGCTGCTTCAAGCAATATCCCTGTCTCAACATATTGCTGAAGTTCATTCATTTTAGCAAGTACGATAAGTGCCCCGCAACGGATTTGGCTCATCTCCCGACAAGCATTTACTATCTTGTCAACATCCAAATTATCAACCTCATTAAAACTTAATCGCCAAAAGAGAAACTTCCCTTTACTCTTCCTAATAAAATTCGGTGTGCCCAATAACAACAAAAACCGTCTGATTTCCGGTTGAAAAACTACAATAAGGGCAATAAAACCTACGCTGATAAACGCACCTAGAATATCACTCAGCAATTCCATTTCCAGCGCATTCACTAGTTTCCATATTAAAAAAATGGCAAGAAGCCCTATAAAAATATTGATTGCTGCAGTTCCCTTTAGAAAATTATATAACTCGAAAAGTAATAGGGCTACCAATAAAATATCAAGAATATCCAACAATCGAATATCAATAAAGCCGAAAACAGATAATGGAATCATTCTAAAAAAATTTGTTCAGATAAATAACTTAAGTTACGGGTTACGGGTTACAGGTTTCGGGTTAATGCACTTATAATTAATATGATACATTTTGTTCTTGTTATTTATTTTAAAATTACAATATAAAGCTGAAATTTTAAAACCCTTATATTTAGCAACTCGCAACCCGTAACCCGCAACTTTGGTTAATTAATAAAATCACTTCATAAAATTAGCACAAAGTTCTATAGTTTCAACAGCTTCTTTCACATCATGAACCCGTAAAATATGTGCTCCCATCAAAATGGCGATCGTATTCAACACTGTTGTTCCGTTAAGCGCCTCCGAAGGTATAGTTCCCAATACCTTATTGATCATTGATTTTCTTGAAACACCAACAGCTACAGGGAGTCCCAATTCAACAAAATTATCAAGTTTTTGCAAAATCTCATAATTATGCCCAACACTCTTACCAAACCCAAAGCCAGGATCAAGGATAATATTTTCAACTCCCATTTTACGTAAAAGTTTCACCTGGCTGACAAAAAACAGTAAAATTTCCTTAACCACATCTTCATAGGAGGGATTATGTTGCATACTTTCCGGTGTTCCTTTAATATGCATCAGGATATAGGCTGCGCCAGTTTGGGATAGGACATCGAACATCTTATCATCAAATAATCCACCGGAGATATCATTAATCATATCAGCACCTTCGTCAACAGCCTTACTGGCTACTTTCGACCGGTAAGTATCAATGGAAATAATGATACCCGGGAATTCTTTTCTTATCGCTTTTACAAATGGCAAAAGCCTGTCTGATTCAACATCTTCAGGAACCAGAGCAGCTCCAGGCCGGGTGGAAGCAGCACCAACATCAATTATGGCAGCTCCATCAGCAATCATCTTTTCCACATGATTTAGTCCATCCGGTATATTTGTGAATCTACCGCCATCATAAAAAGAGTCAGGAGTTATATTTAAAACACCAATAACTCTGGGTATAGAAAGGTCTAAAAGTTTCTCTCCACATTTTAACTTTTGATTTTTTGAAAATAATGTACCTTTATCGCCCCATTTATTAGGTGTCATTTTATCTATCTTAAAACTTTGCTAATATACAACAATGAATAATAACACTTCTCAACAATTTGATATTGCTGTAGGCTTCTGCAGGGATATTTTCGTTAAAAAAATGAAAGACTACGGTAGTGCGTGGCGTATTTTACGAACACCTTCATTAACCGATCAAATATATATCAAAGCCAATCGTATCCGTAGTATTGATGACAAAGGCATTCAAAAAATCAAGGAAGGAATTAAACCTGAATTCATCGGTATCATTAACTACTCTATTATGGCTTTGATACAACTTGAGCTTGGTGACAAAAACAACCTTGAACTGGATCCCGATGATACTATTAAGATATATAACAGCTATATTCAAAAGTCAAAAGAGTTAATGCTTGATAAAAATCATGATTATGGCGAAGCCTGGCGTAATATGAGGGTCAGCTCCCTGACCGATATTATCCTCATGAAACTTATGCGGATTAAGCAAATAGAAGATAACAAAGGGAAAACATTTATTTCTGAAGGCGTTGATGCAAATTATTTTGACATAATCAATTATGCAATTTTTGCCCTTATCAGAATAATGGAAGTGCCGGCGTAATGATACTGAAATAACACATTTAACAGGTGAAACTAACATAAACCGACAGGTTAACCCCTCGGATTACACGAGGGAATGATTATTTTTATAACAAATAAATATACATGAAAATGTTAAGACTTATTAGCAGGATTTTGGTGGGAATGGTTTTTATTTTTAGTGGTTTTGTTAAGGGTATAGACCCATTGGGAACTATGTTTAAAATTGAAGATTACTTCATTGCTTACGGAACAAAATGGGCTATGCCATTATCTTTATCACTTTCGATCATACTATGTATTGTTGAATTTACAATTGGTGTTTTTTTGATTCTTAATATTAAACCAAAATTAATTTCCTGGTTACTTTTTATGGCAATGAGCGCCTTTTTAATCATCACACTGTTTGATGCATTATATAATCCTGTACCTGATTGTGGATGCTTTGGCGATGCCGTTGTATTGTCAAACTGGCAAACATTCAATAAAAATCTTGTGTTGATGGTTTTTGTGTTGATCATTTTGGTTACCCAACAAATTTCCGACCCATTTCTTTCTATTAAAAAACAGAACATCACTGCCATTATTTTACTATTTTTCTTTTCAAGCTTCACGATCTACGCAAGCAAAAACTTGCCAATAATTGATTTCCGTGAATGGAAGGTGGGTCAGGATCTGACCCCCAATGCCACTATCAAACCAAAAACATACCTGATTTATAAAAACCAGCAAACAGGCGAAGAAAAAGAGATGTTATCACATGAATTACCATGGAATGATAGTGTCTGGATGTCTCAATGGAAATTCATTGATCAGTGTGTTGATCATTCTTTGGTTACCAGAAGCCATGAACTGCAAATCATTGATAATGATGAAAATGACATTACTGATTTTTTTATCGGCAATCCCGACTATCAATTTATTCTCATCTCTTATGATCTCTCAAAAGCAAATAATCACGTATTTCAAAAAATAAATGATTTTTTCCTTCATGCTGAAGATGACAGTTACTCATTCATTCTTTTGACCAATGCAACAAATGAAGAAATTAACAAATTCAAAGCGACCCATTTAATCGACTATGAAATATACAACGCTGATGATACCGTACTTAAAACAATAATTCGTTCAAACCCCGGGTTATTACTTCTTAAAGACGGAGTTATAATAAATAAATGGCATTATCGAAATTTTCCGGAATATATTTCATTGAAAAAAATGACAAGGTAGGGTATTTATTGTTTGGGACTTTTATCATTTATTTTGAACTCAACCCTCTATGGCCAGATATATTTTCAGACGATTGTTTTATGGTTTCCTGGTATTATTGGGAGTTATTACCGTTGTCTTTACCCTTTTCCATGTTTTACCTGGTGATCCTGCTCGTATGATGCTTGGACAACGGTCTGATATAACCACTGTCGAGGCAATAAGCAAGGACCTGGGCCTCGATAAGCCTTTGTTTACTCAATATGTTAATTTCCTGAATGATTTGTCGCCTGTCTCCTACCATGTCAAGGATAGTCCGGATAGTTTTTGGTATCTTGACAGTACTAAATATACAGGTTATAAAAATATCGTTACAATTGGTAGCCATGGAATTATCATTATTAAAAAACCATACCTAAGAAGATCATACCAAAGTAAAAGAAGGGTTTCGGAAATTTTGTCAGAAGCGATTCCAAAAACATTGCTCCTGGCTATCGTTTCTATTACTTTCGCCATGGTACTGGGAACAATCATCGGTGCTATTTGCGCAGTTAAAAAAAACAGGTTTTTCGATAAGCTATCACAAATCTTCTCTGTCATGGGGATGTCAATTCCTTCATTTTTTGCAGCAATTCTTAATGCCTGGATATTTGCTTTTGTACTGGCCGAATTCACAGGTTTAAATATGGTAGGAAGTTTATATACTGTTGACGATTTTGGTGAAGGAAAATATCTCGATCTTAAAAATCTTATTCTGCCGGCCTTTACCCTTGGCATTCGTCCTCTTGCAATTGTAATTCAGTTAACACGCAGCTCGCTGATCGAAGTCCTCTCACAAGATTTTATCAGAACAGCAAAAAGCAAGGGACTTAAATATTACCAGGTTATTTTCAAACATGCGCTTAGAAATGCCCTTAACCCTGTAATAACTGCTGCTTCAGGGTGGTTTGCATCACTGATGGCAGGGGCTGTTTTTGTTGAATATGTTTTTGATTGGAACGGGATAGGTGTTGTAATCGTTGATGCTCTTGAAAAATATGACCTCCCTGTTATCATGGGTGCTGTTCTGTTTATTTCAATTATTCTCGTGTTTATTAATATTTTTGTAGACATTATTTATGGTTTTCTTGATCCAAGAATTCGCTATTCATAAACTAAAAATTGTTCTATTATGAGAAAAAAAATTGTTACCGCTAATTGGAAGATGAATAAATCCTTTACTGAAGCTGATGATCTAATAAATGAAATTTCCGAGCTGTTGGCTGAAAAAAAAGAATCAGAGGCCCTGGTCATTATTGCTCCTCCAGCTGTTTATCTTGAATTAGCAGGGGATATTGCATCCACTGAAGGAGAATTTGAGGTTAGCGGGCAAAATATTTATCAGGCTGAATCAGGTGCTTTCACAGGAGAAGTGTCAGCTATGATGTTGAAGTCAATGAATGTAGATTATTGCATTATAGGTCACTCGGAGCGCCGAAAATATTTCAACGAATCAAACGATATTTTAAAACAAAAAGTTGATATCGCCATTAATAATTCCATTATCCCAATTTATTGTTGTGGAGAAATTCTACCTGAAAGAGAAGCCGGTAAACATTTCGAGGTAATACAAAAGCAATTGGAAGAAGCTGTTTTTCACCTTGATCATGATGCTTTTAGTAATATTATTATTGCCTATGAGCCCGTTTGGGCTATTGGCACAGGAGCAACTGCCACACCTGAACAAGCGCAGGAAATGCATGCGTTTATTCGCGAAAATATTGAAAAAAAACTGGGAAAAGAGGTTGCAGGAAAAACAACCATTCTTTATGGTGGTAGCTGTAATTCGAAAAATGCATCCTCACTTTTTTCGAATCCTGATGTTGATGGAGGGCTTATTGGCGGGGCATCCCTGGTTGCTGAGGAGTTTATTAAAATTGTAAATAGTTTTTAGGTGGATTATATTGAGTTAATACTGAGGTTGCCAAATGACCAATTGCTTAGAGAAATCATAACAGCTGAATTAGCAGAAATCGGTTTTGAAAGTTTTATGGAGGAGACTGAACGTTTGCAGGCTTATATTCCTGCAAGTAAATTTGACTTTGAAGCAGTGAATGATCTTGAGTATATTAAAAAAAATTTAACTATCATCACATTGGAGCATAACCTTATTAGTGACAAAAACTGGAATGCTGTATGGGAATCAAATTATAAACCTGTCATTATTCCAGGTAAATGCGCAATCAGAGCACCTTTTCACAAGCCTGTGCCGGATTTGAAATTTGATATTATTATTGAGCCCAAAATGTCGTTTGGGACAGCTCATCATGAAACAACAGCAATGATGATTGAACTTCTTTTTGAGATAAACCCAAAATTAATGACTGTTCTGGACATGGGTTGTGGAACCGGTGTGTTAGCTATCCTGGCCGCAAAAATGGGAGCAATTCAGGTTACTGCAATTGATAATGATCAATGGGCTTATAATAACACAAAAGAAAACATTATTAAAAATAATGTATCTAACGTAATCGTTTATCTTGGTGATGCATCGACTCTTGGAACAAAAAAATATGATTTGATCTTAGCAAATATTAACAGGAATATTTTAATTAAGGATATACCGGTATATGAAAATTGCTTAAATACAGATGGGACACTCGTATTGAGCGGCTTTCTGACCAAAGATATAACCATAATAAAAAAAACCGCGCAAGAAAACGAATTGGAATTCAGTTATTCGATCAATAAAAAAAATTGGGCAACGGTAGTGTTAACTAAAAAGGTTTATAATGAAGAATAACTCCACATATTCGCTGGCATTCAAATGCTTTTTCATCATTAGCCTGATATTATCCTGTTTTGCTGAAGCCCATTCACAGGAAATTACAAAATTCACTCCTGACCAGGAAATATTCATGAGTGAGTTGAAAACTTTCTTTCACGATGCCAGTAACGCCAGAAGCAAAGAGATTAAAGAGATGCTCGACAAGTTTGAAGGGGAATGGAGGTTCGGCTCATTTTCTACGGAACAACGTGAAAAGGTTTATCAAACTTCCAATATGATGCTGCGTGAAAAAATGAAGCCTTATCCTTATTTCTATTTCTACCTGAAAAGTGTTTATTATTTTGTTAAAAAAGAAAATTATGAACCCGAACTTGACGCATTTCATTCAAGCTTACCACCTTTAATAACTACAAAAAAAAGACGTTATCTTCCAGCCTTCCTTGAATCAGTAAGCAATTTGTTTGAAAGTAATTTCCTCTATAACAATAAAGGGAATAACTGGGTATTTCGAAATGGGAATTATTCATTCAATTACGACAGTGTACCCTATTTTACGTTGAAAAATGTTACGCTCATTTGTTTTGCAAGTAGAGATAGCATCCGGATACTCAACACAAATGGTGTTTTTTTCCCTCTATCGAATTTATGGCAAGGAACAAATGGTCTTGTTACCTGGGAAAGAGCCGGGTTTGACAAGGCAGAGGTGTTTGCCAGGCTGACGCAATATTCCATTAAGTTACAGTTTTCAAACTATATAGCAGACTCGGTGTTATATTTCAACAGCAAAAAATTTAAACAGCCGCTTTGGGGAAAATTACACGATAAAGTAAAAGCAAATACCAATGCGGAAAATGCCACCTACCCACAATTCACATCTTATAATACCAGAATTCAGATCATTAATCTTTTTAATAATGTTGACTATGATGGTGGTTTCTCAATGGAAGGAAACAGGTTTTTGGGCACAGGGAATAATGAGCGGGATGCGCAAATTATTTTTAAACGGAAAAAAGAAGAATTCCTGGTACTTAGGTCTAAACGGTTTAGTATCAGGAAAGATCGTTTAGCGTCAAAACAGGCTTCCGTTACTATCTATTTCGATACCGACTCAATCTATCATCCTTTGTTGCAGGCACGATACCTCAATGACAATAAAGAGTTAACCCTGATCCGTAATGACGAGGGTGTTTCGTTAAGTCCGTTTTTTAATACATACCATGAAATAGATATGTACTTTGAAACGATGAACTGGAAATTGAACGATTCAATTATTCGGATGGAAAAAATCAAAGGCCTGAATACCGAGAGCAGAGCAACTTTTGAATCAAACAATTTTTATTCGGGAAATCGCTTCGACAGAATTGCCGGTATTTCAGATGATCACCCACTGGTGATAATAAGAAACTTCTGCAGAAATAACAAGTCCAGACAATTTTTTGTTTATGAGCTTGCCGAACATATGAAGTTATCACAGGATCAAATTAGATTACTGCTCATCAACCTGGCAGCAAATGGTTACTTAAATTATGATTCCACACAAGACCATATTGAAATAAAAGATAAATTATTTCAACATGTTGATGCGAAAAATAAAAAAATCGATTATGATGTGATTCGATTCAATTCCTTTGTTAAAGGTGAAAGCAATGCAAGCTTAAACATAAATTCATTTGATTTGACCATAAAAGGTGTTCCGGCAGTCTTCCTTAGTGATTCTCAGCAAGTTTATATTTATCCCAGAGGTAATCGCGTTGTCATGAAAAAGGATCGAAACATCCTTTTCTCCGGTCAAATTGATGCAGGGTATTTGCATTTCTATGCAAGCAACTGCATTTTTGATTACGATTCATTTCTTTTGAATTTGCCTGATATTGATTCATTAACCCTGGATGTTCCAATTTACACACCGTGGGGGGTAGATAAAATCCATGTTCAGTCTGCTATTGAAGATCTAACAGGTACTTTATGGATTGATAACCCACAAAATAAATCAAGCCTGCAGTCTTATCCAAATTATCCATACTTCATTAGCCACGAGGAGTCGTATGTCTATTATGACGATCAGGAAACAGGAAATGGAGCATATAAAAGAGACACTTTTTACTTTCAGGTTTATCCTTTCACTTTCGACAGCCTTAAAACATTTACTACAGAAGCCATAGCATTTGATGGAAAACTCATTTCGGCAGGTATTTTCCCTGAAATAGAACAACCTATTAAGGTGCAGGAGGACTATTCGCTTGGTTTTCATCAACTTACACCAGAAGAAGGTTATCCGGTATACGGAGGAAAAGGCACCTTTTATAACGACATCCAATTAAGCAATAAAGGGTTGGTTGGTGATGGAGTGTTAACATACCTGACTGCAACCACGACATCCGATGCATTTATTTTTTATCCTGATTCTGCTAATGCTGTAACGGAAACATTTATTATTGATGAACAAATCGGCATAACAGAATACCCATCAGTGCTATCGTATGATGCTTTCCTGCACTGGCTTCCATATTCAGATTCAATGTTGGTTGAGAATGGTCAAAAAAATCCTTTTAACATGTATAATAATGAAGCCTTGTTGGATGGAAACCTGGTGTTAACTCCTGAAAGGTTAACCGGTCGAGGCCTTGTTACAATCGAACAAACAGAGGTTGAGTCAAACCAGTTTGCTTTTAGCCATCATGAGCTTGATGCTGATACGGCTGATCTCAGGCTCCGAACCGTTGATGCTTCCGAGCTTGCCATGACCACCAATGAGTACAAAACACACATTGACTTTTTTAACAGAAAAGGCGAATTCAGAACCACAGGTAAAGAATCAACCGTTGAATTTCCTGTAAATATGTACAGATGCTACATGGATGAACTTGACTGGTATATGGATGAGGAACGAATTTCGCTAACCAACAGCCAATCAGTTGACACATTATTGCTAAATACTTTATCGATGATAGAGTTGATTGATGCAGACCTTTCCGGCTCCGAATTTATGTCGCTTAATCCTCTCCAGGATTCTCTTAAATTCTTCTCACTAAAAGCTACATATGATCTAAATGACTACATCTTATATGCTGACGAGGTAAAGCTAATTCGAGTGGCGGATGCCGCTATATTTCCTGAAGATGAAAAGGTTACTATCCTTGAAAATGGCAAGATGGAGCCACTTATTGATGCAACCATCATAGCTGATACCACATCAAAACAACACATTATATACGATGCTGAAGTTAATATCCTTTCAAGAAATAACTTAAAAGCAAAGGGGAAATACGACTATATGGATGAGGCGGGAGAAATATATCAGCTAACATTCGACCCTATCAGTATAGATAAGAACAATAAAACATATGGTACTGCTTCAATTAGTGAAGAAGCTAACTTTTCGTTTAATCCTTTCTTTGAATTCAAAGGTGAGGCTATCTTTCATTCGCAAAGAAAATTCCTGACTTTTGACGGAGGCTTTAGAATTAAACAGGATTGTGATGAATTACAGCCCGGATGGGTGGCTTTCAAAGGGGAACTCGACCCCAATAATATTTATTTGCCCATTGAGGAAAAACTCCATGATCTGCAGAAGGTGGCCTTATCTGATGCTCTCATTCTTACATTAGGGCAGGATATATACCCCGCGTTTTTTACCGGAAAAGATCGTTACAGCGATACTGAAATAATAACAGCAGACGGTTTTCTTCATTATGATAAAATATCTGAGGAATTCAGAATTGGAAGCATGGACTTGTTGCAAAAAGAGACCATTGAAGGTAATTATTTAAGCCTGAGCAACAGATTATGTATATTGTATGGAGAAGGCAAACTCGATCTTGGGATTGATTATGGGGAGGTTAACTTATCAACTTTTGGTAATGTATCCCATTATATGATCCCCGATTCAACCCAGTTTAATATCGTAATGGGGGTAGACTTTCATTTTTCTGATGAGGTGCTGGACATCATTGTTGAAAACCTGAACAAAGCCAACTTAAATGCCAGCAGTATCTCAAATAAAAAATACAAAAAAGCCCTGGCTGATATGTTGGGAAAGGAGGAAGCAGACAGGATTAACTCCGAAATTCATCTATATGGATATGTTAAAAAACCGCCAACAGCGCTCGAAAACACCTTGTTCTTTTCTGATGTAAAACTAACATGGAATCAACTTACCCGCTCTTATATTTCAATTGGGCAAATCGGGATAGGTAGCATCAATGATGAGCAAATTAACAAAAAAGTAGATGGTTATATTGAACTTTCTAAGAAAAGAGGAGGCGATAGATTGAACATTTATTTGCAAATTAACAATAAGGAATGGTATTATTTCCATTTTAGTAACCATTTAATGCAATCTTATTCATCCAACGATAATTATAACCAACTACTAAGGAACATTAAAGAAAAACATAGAACGTTAAAACTTAAGGATAGCAAATACAAATACAAATATATCATATCCACAAGGAGAAAAGCCATTGACTTTTTACGTAAAATGCAGGCACTATGACGGATTTATTGATGATTAATATCCTAACCATAGCCATAATAGTACTGGCTTATTTAATAGGTTCATTCCCTACAGCTGTTTTGGTAGGTAAACTGTTTTATCATGTTGATATAAGAACAAAAGGGAGTGGAAATGCAGGCGCAACAAACACGGTCAGGGTTCTTGGTTGGAAAGCCGGCATTCCTGTTATGGTTTTCGATGTCTTTAAGGGCTGGTTTGTTTTGCAGTTACCATTTCTTTTCAACCTGGGATTTTTCACCTCTAACCAGCTCATTTATTTTCAGATAATTTTAGGCGTGGCTGTTGTGGTAGGGCATATACTTCCTGTTTTTGCAGGGTTTAATGGAGGAAAAGGGGTTGCCACTTTACTCGGGGTAACTATCGCCTTGTTTCCTGAAGCTTCAGGATTAACCGCCTTGATTTTCTTTCTTGTCTTATTTCTAAAAGGATATGTTTCGCTGGCTTCAATTATTGCATCTATCAGTTTTCCAATAATTGAAATACTAATCTTGCATCATCAGGACAGCCTGGCTCTTATTATTCTTTCAATTATGGTCGGCATTTTTATTCCATATACTCACCGCAAAAATATAATTCGTTTGATAAAAGGTGAAGAATCAAAATTTTTGTATAAAAA
>JAGLWB010000220.1 GCA_023133655.1 Bacteroidales bacterium | reverse complement strand
CTGAGAAACGATGGGGGAACCTTCAGTTTTATTCCGTTTGAAGACGAATTCCAAATATCTCCGATCAATCGGTTTTTAGTAGATGATTTTAATTCCGACGGTATGGAAGATATTCTGACTGCTGCTAATTTTATTGGCGTAAGTCCGTACCATGGACGGTTTGTGTCAAACACAGGAACCATACTTTCAGGTGACGGCAGGATTCTGAGTGGATTGGAAACCGGAATAAATTTCAGCCAGAAAGAAATCAGGAGAATAACCGGAATAAGGGTTGATAATGAAAACTATTTGCTGGCTGCACCAAATAATGATTATTTGTTATGGTACAAAATCAAAAACTAAAGGATATTTACTTGTGAAAAAAATATTTGTCTCTATCGCTTTAATCATTCTTTTAGCCCTGATTGGAGGTATTGCGCATCTTCTTATCAGACCCTGTGATTACCGGGCTCATTTTTCGGTGAAGACCACTCCTGATATTGTTTATTTTAACATTCTTAATTGGGATATCTGGAATCGAAAACAGGCAAGCTCAAAAATTGAAATTACCAGCAAAAACCCGGTCAGGAATATTTCAAAAAAAGTATTGCTGAATGATACAACTCTGATTTTCAACTGGGAATTCAAACAGTTAAATGATTCCGTTACGATGGTCAGGGTTTGTGTCTCCGATCCTGACCGAAAGCTTTATAACCGTTTAACGGTGCCGTTCATAAACACTCCTTTTAAGAACAGTGTCAGGGGCAATCTGCTTGACATTAAAACAAGGTTGGAGTTAATGTTGAAAACGTTTCATTATGAATTTACCGGTTATGATCAATTTGAGAAAAAATCCTGTGTTTGCATTAACTTAAAAAGCACACCAAGAGGCAAAGCAAGGGCTATGATATTAAATGTTACAGAGCTGAATCAATTTGTCAGGCAAAATAACCTTGAATTAGACGGCAATCCATTCGTGCTTGTTCATGATTGGAATGAATTTAAAGATTCTATCAACTTTGATTTTTGCTTTCCAATCGCACAGACTGATGCTGTACCGGAACACCCTGAAATTAAGTTTAAAACAGTTGAAGGGATGGATGCAATAAAAACCGATTTCTACGGAAACTACAGCATTACAGATATTACATGGTACAATTTAGCTGAAGAAGCGAACAAGCTGGGATACCGGAGTAATCATAAACTGATTGAAGTTTATCATAATGATCCACATTCCGGTGGTAATGAGCTGGAATGGAAGGCTGAGATATATCTGGGAATCGAATCTGCAAATTAAAATTCAATAGAAGTGACAACCTCAACGTGTGAAATATTGGTGATCGCTCGCAGTAACGATCCCTTACAGGTTTTTAAATGTACTAAGCTGGTGAAGTCCTTATGAAAAATTCAGCTCTTATTTTACTTGTACTTTTATTGGTTTTTTCCTGTAAACCTGAGGAAAAAGAAAAAGATTATTTGTTTTCGTTGTTATCCCCTTCCACCACCCATGTTAATTTTATAAACCAACTGACAGAAACCGAGCAATTTAATATGATTGAATATCTTTACTTCAATAACGGTGCAGGTGTTGCTGCCGGAGACATCAATAACGATGGTCTGACAGACTTGTATTTCACTTCCAGTCAACAATCCAATAAATTATACTTAAACAAGGGAAATCTTAGATTTGAAGACATCACAGATGGGGCCGGGGTGGCAGGAAAGGGTGATTGGACGACTGGTGTTACGATGGCAGATGTGAATGGGGATGGTTTTTTGGATATTTATGTTTGCCAGGTCGGGAATTACAAGAGTCTTCAGGGGAGAAACCAACTATTCATTAATCAGGGTGGCCTGACATTTAAAGAGGAGGCTCATAAATACGGACTTGATTTCCAGGGATTTTCTACCCAGGCAGCCTTTTTTGATTACGATATGGATGGGGATCTTGACATGTATCTGCTGAACCATTCGGTACACACTTCCCGTAGTTATGGTGGTGTTGCTTTGCGTTTTGCATATGATGCACGTGCAGGTGACAGGATGTACAGAAATGATGAGACAGAAGGAGGGCGTGTTTTTCGTGATATAACCCGCCTGTCAGGTATATATAGCAGTCACATTGGTTATGGCTTAGGAGTAAATATCTGTGATATCAACAACGATGGTTTCCCCGATATTTATATATCGAATGATTTCCACGAAAATGATTATTTATATATCAACAACGGTAATGGCGCTTTTTCAGAACGATTGACAGAAATGATAGCGCATACGAGCAGATCCTCAATGGGTAACGATGTTGGAGATATCAACAACGATGGCCTTTTGGATGTGATGGTCTTGGATATGCTGCCGGATGAGCAAAAGATTTTGAAACAATCGGGAGGGGAAGATGACTATGAATTCTTTGAAATCAAGCGAAAATTCGGTTATTATTACCAGTTTGTGCGAAATACGCTTCAACTCAATTTGGGTGGGGGAATGTTTAGTGAAATTGGGCGCCTGGCCGGGATTCACGCCACTGACTGGAGTTGGTCTCCTTTGTTATGTGATGTGGATAATGACGGATGGAAGGATATTTTTATTACCAATGGAATATACCGCAGGGCCAATGATCTGGATTATATCCAATTTTTAACAGGAGGGAATAGATATTCTCCGTCTCGGGATAATAGTGGTGTTCCGAATAAGGTGTTGTACGAGAAGATGCCCCTGTATCCAAATGTCAATTATATCTATAAAAACAATGGTGATCTCACATTTTCAAATATGGCCGAAGCATGGGGTTTTGACATCCGGTCTTACTCCAATGGCTCCACTTATGCTGATCT
>JAGLWB010000022.1 GCA_023133655.1 Bacteroidales bacterium | reverse complement strand
TTGGCGATGCCACACCAGGAGCTTTATATAACAATTATTTCTATGGACCGAATGAATTGTGGGTGAGCTTTGATTATGGAGTGAACTGGGAATATAGGGAAAATAATCCTCAATACACAAATTTTTTTAGCGGCGTTAATCCGGGTTTAATCTTTAAAGGAAATTATCAGGGTTTTTTTAAAAGTATAAATTATGGATTATCATTTGATCTCCTTCCTATTACAGTTATTTGCCCTTTTAAAGAAGTTGGCTTTATTGAACCGGAGTTTTTTGGTATTTATGGTGAACCTGGTATTTATTTCAATTTTGTGCATACCATTGATTATGGACAAACTTATACTGAAATCCCTATCGACAGCACAGTCGCCTTTTGGCAAATATCCGGTATATATCCGCAAATTTCACGGGGTTCCGAACCTGGTGAATTGTATCTTGTTTCCTGGTGGCCTGATTATCACTACAAGATATTTCACAGCACCGATACAGGATATACATGGACACAAAAATTTGAATCAGGTTATATTGACATATATGATTGGGGAGTAGGCTACACAGCCGGACGGCAACCAGGATCCTTTTATGTGAACCGCTCAACATATGATCCGACTCATACCCATAGATTGCTCTTTATCGACTATAGTGATGATTACGGAGAAACATTCACAACGTATTTCCATGAACTTGATTCTCTTTATACAGCTGTCGCTGCCATCCATAAAACTGATTTAAGGCTGTCAGCATTTCCAAATCCTTTTTCAGGGAATACGACCATTGTATTTGATGCGCCGAAAAACTGGAAAGTTCCTGTCCTGAATATTTACAACATCTATGGAGTACTCATCCGGCAATATGACATCAGAGGAAAAAGATCACAGCAATGGGATGGCAGGGACGGTCAAGGGATCATTGTTCCCGGTGGGGTGTACCTGTACAACATTAGCTCTAACAACATTTCTTCACGATACAATAAATTGTTATTCATTCACTAAAAACACTTTCAATGAAAAAGTCACCATTACTGTTAGTTTTTTCTTCCTTTTCAGCATCATATCTCATGCCCAGGTAAGGGGAGCGTTGCCCGGCGAAATTTACATCTCAGGTATTACATATATAGGGGATGAGGGTCAACATTATGCTGTCTTTTATTCGTCAGATAATGGGGAAACCATGACGTTACAGTATGAAAATTTTGAGAATCAATCTGGAGTCATGTGGGTTGGCGATGTGCTTGGCGATGCCACCCCAGGAGCTATATATAATAATTATTTCTATGGAACGAATGAATTATGGGTAAGCTTTGATTATGGAGTAAATTGGCAAGAGGTTGATAATTTCGGATTAACACCAACATATACCTCTGGATGCCTGGAGGGAGAGATATATAGATGTTGTGCAGATGTTCAAGGGACAATATGGCGTAGTACTGATTTTGGAAATAATTTTGAAGTAGTAAGGGATGGTATCAAAATTAAATTGGAGGTAGGTGTTATCCCTGGTAATGTATATGGATTTGCAAGCTATCCATATCCTCAGGTCGGTTACTATTTAAGTTATAGTAATGATTATGCTTTAAATTTCATTGAAATCCCTATTGACAGCGCAGTAGCTTTTTGGCAAATATCAGGAATACATCCGAAAATTTCACGGGGTTCCGAACCTGGTGAATTGTATCTTGTTTCATGGTGGCCTGATTATCACTACAAGATATTTCACAGCACCGATACAGGATATACATGGACACTGAAATTTGAATCAGGCTATATTAACATATATGATTGGGGAGTAGCTTACACAGCCGGACGGCAATCAGGAAGCTTCTATGTTTTTCGCTCAACATATGATCCTACCCATAACCATAGATTGTTCTACATCGATTATAGTAATGATTACGGAGAAACATTCACAACGTATTTCCATGAACTTGATTCTCTTTATACAGCTGTCGCTGCTATCCATAAAACTGATTTCAGGCTGTCAGCATTTCCAAATCCTTTTTCAGGGAATACGACCATTGTATTTGATGTGCCGGAAAACTGGGAAGTTCCGGTCCTGAAAATATACAATATTTATGGAGAGTTTGTCAGGCAGTTTACTATCAAAGGAAAGAGATCGCTGTTATGGGATGGCAGGGATGAAAAAGGAACTATTGTCCCCGGAGGAATATACCTATACAATATCAGTTATGACAATAATTCTTCACTGTTCAATAAATTGATATTCATTAACTGAATCCCCACTACCAACCAGGCCTGAGTTAATTCAAGAAAATATTAGAATAAAGACAAATCTTTGTGTATCAGTGAAATCTGTGAGAAATGTAACTATTGAAATAGCCCCGCCTTTCAGGTGGGGCTATTGATAGCTCTTTAAATAAAGTTTACACGCCTCAAACCACAATATTAATAATTCTTTTAGGGACGATAATCACCTTTCTGGGCTCTTTACCCTGTAACCGTTTTTGAGTCTGTTTATCTGCAAGTACGATTTTTTCGATATCACTGATTGTCATATCCGCCGGTAGTTCAAGTGTAAAACGAACTTTCCCATTAAAAGAGACAGGATACTTTATAGAATCTTCTTTCAAATACTGTTCGTTATAAACCGGAAACGTGGCATACGTTATGCTTTCATTGTGACCAAGTAATTGCCAAAGCTCCTCGGCAATATGAGGAGCATAAGAAGAAACAAGAACAGCCAACGTTTCCAGCACAGAACGCTTATGGCATTTCAACTCGGCGAGGTCATTTACACAAATCATTAATGTACTGACAACGGTATTAAAAGAGAAACGATTTATGTCCTCCTCCACTCTTTTAATGGTGCGATGAATCACCTTTAGCTCCTTTTCATCAGGGTCATCATCAGACACATAAAATCTGTTCTGGTTATCATGGTAAAGTTTCCACAGCTTTTTTATGAAACGAAACACTCCCTCAATTCCTTTAGTATCCCATGGTTTGTGATATTCAAGTGGTCCAAGGAACATTTCGTACAGGCGAAGCGTATCAGCGCCGTACTGTTTAATCAGCTCGTCGGGGTTTTGAACATTGTGTTTGGATTTTGACATTTTTTCTATTTCCCATCCACAGACATACTTCCCCTCTTCTAAAATAAATTCAGCATCAGCAAGGTCGGGTTGCCAATTACGGAAAGCTTGTATATCCAGCACGTCATTATCGACCAGATTAATATCAACATGCTGGCGAGCGGTTTCATAACTATTCCTCAGGTTATAAGATACAAACTTATTTGTCCCCTTTATTCTGTATACAAAGCTGGATCGACCTTGTATTTTGCCCTGATTGATAAGCTTCCTGAATGGTTCACCTTCACATGCCAGTCCTATATCGTAGAGAAACTTATTCCAGAAGCGTGAATAGATCAGATGCCCGACACTGTGTTCATCACCCCCGATATAGAGGTCAACGTTTCGCCAGTATTCATTGGCCTCTTTCGAGAAATAAGCCTTATCATTGGTTGGGTCCATATACCGAAGGTAATAACCACTCGATCCGGCAAATCCGGGCATTGTATTTGTTTCGATGGAATATCCATCTTTCGTTTTCCAGTTTTTTGCCCGTGCCAAAGGTGGTTCGCCTGATTCTGTGGGTAAATACTTATCAACTTCCGGAAGTTCCAGTGGCAGGTCACTTTCACTCATAGGGTATGGCATCCCATTTTTATAATAGATCGGGAATGGTTCACCCCAGTACCGCTGACGGCTAAAGATAGCATCCCGTAAACGATAATTTATGCTACCAAATCCTTTTCCTTCTTCTTCAAGCTTTTTTGTAATAGCCATGATAGCATCCTTAACCTCCAGGCCATTTATAAATCCAGAATTGATCATTTTTCCATCTTTGGCATCAAATGAATCATCCCAGTGTTTGGGATCTTCAGGAACCTCATCTTCGCGTGTAACAACTTGAAGGATAGGGAGATTAAAATGTCTGGCAAAGGCAAAATCTCTGCTGTCATGTCCCGGAACAGCCATGATCGCACCGGTTCCATACCCGGCAAGTACATAATCGGCAACCCAGATGGGTATTTTTTGATCATTAACCGGATTGATACTATAGGCCCCGGTAAAAACACCGGTGATATTTTTCACATCAGCGATACGATCACGTTCGCTTCGGTTTTTAGCCCATGAAACATAATCCAATACCTCTTTCTGATGCCCGGATGTTGTGATCTTCTCAAGCAGTTCATGCTCCGGGGCCAAAACCATAAAGGTAGCGCCAAACAATGTATCGGGCCTGGTGGTAAAAACCTCCAGGGTGTCGCCTGTAGCATCTGTTTTAAAAAAAACAGCAGCCCCTTCTGAGCGGCCGATCCAATTGCGCTGCATCTCTTTGAGTGATTCAGGCCAGTCAAGTTTTTCCAGTCCATCAAGCAAGCGTTGAGAATAGGCTGTGATCCGAAGGAACCACTGTTTCATCATTTTCTTTTCAACAGGATGCCCGCCACGCTCAGAGTAGCCATCCTTCACTTCATCATTTGCCAGCACAGTTCCCAGGGCAGGGCACCAGTTTACCATTGTTTCGGAAAGGTACGCCATCCGGTAATTGATCAATACCTCCTGTTGTTGTTTCTCCGGCATAGTAATCCAATCGCTGGCTGTGAAAATTTCATCTCCAAAGGAACAGAACGCATCAATATTTTGATTGCCATTTTTTTCGAATTCACTTATCAAGCCTGTTACAGGCTCTGCTTTATTGGTTTTGTTATTATACCATGACCGGAATAACTGCAAGAATGTCCACTGGGTCCATTTATAATAAAAAGGATCGCTGGTGCTCACTTCTCTATCCCAATCAAATGAAAAGCCTATCTTATCAAGCTGTTTCCTGTACCGGACAATGTTCTTTTGAGTGGTGACCGAAGGGTGCGTACCCGTTTGAATAGCGTATTGTTCAGCAGGCAATCCATATGCATCAAAGCCCATGGGATGCAACACATTAAAGCCTTTTAAGCGTTTATACCTTGCATAAATATCCGAGGCGATATATCCCAGCGGATGCCCTACATGCAATCCCGATCCGGAGGGATACGGAAACATGTCCAATACATAATATTTAGGCTTACTATGATCAATAGCAGCTTTGAAAGTTTTGTTCTTAGCCCAGAATTTCTGCCACTTATTCTCTGTCTCAACAAAATTATACCCCATAAACAATTAATTATTAGGCATTAGCTAATTAATAACACCCTGAATTTTCAGCTTGCGAAGATAGCAAAAACATGTAAAGAATGCCCTGATGCTATTTGAAATTTTTATAATTTAGCTGCCTGCAATTAATTTTATATGCTACAACAAGAAAGCAAATATAATAACAGAAGGCTGAAATCTTCTTTCGTAACAACAGTAGTAAGTATTTCGTTGGTTTTATTTATGTTGGGTTTATTGGGAATGATCCTCCTTCATGCCAAAAAACTTTCAAATTATGTTAAAGAGAATATCAGCTTATCTGTTATCCTTAGTGAGGATGTTAAAGAAGCAAAGATCATTGAATTTCAAAAAAAACTTGATATCACTGATTATGTAAAATCTACCGAATACATTACAAAAGAACAGGCAGCTGAAGATTTATCACGTGAGCTGGGAGAGGATTTTATTGAATTCCTCGGATATAATCCGCTGTCACCTACGATAGACTTACATTTAAAGGCTCATTATGCCAATACAGATAGCATTCAGAAAATTGAAAAAGAGATCCTTGCGAATAAATATGTCAAAGAAGTTTTTTACCAAAAATCACTTGTTCATCTCGTTAATGATAACCTAAAAAAAATCAGCTATGTGATCCTGGGGTTCAGTGTACTTCTCCTATTGATAGCCATTGCACTGATAAATAACACAATCAGGTTATCTGTTTATGCCCGCAGATTTTTAATAAAAAGCATGCAACTGGTAGGGGCTACACAGGGATATATCCGCAGGCCGTTTGTCATTCTGAGTATTATACACGGGCTCGTTAGTTCACTTATTGCCATTTTATTACTGACAGGCATATTATATTTCACTCAAACAGAGATCCCTGAGATCATAAAACTACAGGATTACAAAATTTTTCTATCTTTATTCGTTATTATGATATTTCTGGGGATATTATTTACCGGAATATCTACTTTTTTTGCAGTAAAGAAATACCTGAAAATAAATAATGATAAAATATATTACTAAATGATCGCAAAAAAGAAACAAGTTTCTTCCCTCAAAAGACAGAAAGCCACTGAGAGCAAAAGCGGTGAACTTGCTTTTGGAAGGCAAAATTATATCCTGTTAATAATTGGCGTTGTCGTTATAATACTGGGCTTTGTCCTGATGATCGGCGGCGGCTCTGATGACCCAACTGTTTTTAATGACAAAATATTCAGTGTACGCCGGATAACCATTGCTCCCATTTTAATTATTATCGGTTATATTATTGAGATCTTCGCTATTATGAAGAAGCCTAAAAACTAATATGGATTGGTTAACGGCATTGATTCTGGGTATTATTCAGGGGCTTACGGAATTCTTACCGGTAAGTAGCAGCGGGCATTTAGAGCTTGGTAAAGCAATCTTAGGTGTTGAAGCCAAAGAAAGCCTGACTTTTACCGTTGCCGTTCATGGAGCTACTGTTCTCAGCACCATTGCAGTATTTCACAAAGACCTTTGGGGACTTTCAAAAGGAGTGCTTGCCTTTCAATGGAATGCTGAAACCCGGTATATGGTGAAAATCGTAATTTCGATGATCCCCGTTGTTCTGCTGGGCCTGTTTTTTAAAGAAGAAATAGAGCAGTTCTTTACCGGCAATGTGTTGTTTGTCAGCCTGATGTTAATGATAACTGCACTTTTTCTTGCTTCAACGAGTCTGGTAAAAGATGGCTTTCGTACCATTCCGTATCTGCATGCATTTATCATTGGAATTGCTCAGGCTATTGCTGTTCTTCCGGGCATTTCAAGATCAGGAGCCACTATCTCGACCGGGCTTCTCCTCAGGAACAAAAAAGATGAAGTAACCAGGTTTTCCTTTTTAATGGTGCTCGTACCGATCATAGCTGCCAATCTTCTTGAAATACTCAGCTCTGACCTGCGTGTAGATTCACAAATTGGCATCACACCATTACTCATTGGATTTGTTGCTGCTTTTATATCAGGAGTTATAGCCTGTAAGTGGATGATTAACATAATCAGAAAAGGCAAACTGATCTACTTTGCTATTTATTGTTTTATCATAGGACTTGCCGGCATTATAAGTATGATATAAACTTAACTACCTCAAACCCATGGGGAAATCAACAAAGAAACGAGCATTTGATTTTATTTCCGGTGAAGCTTTGCTCATTAACAAACCGATAGGCTGGACATCATTCGATGTTGTAAATCATCTCCGTAAATTTATTTCCAGGTTGGTAGGTGTAAAAAGAATTAAGCTGGGCCATGCAGGTACATTGGATCCAATGGCTACGGGGTTATTAATACTATGTACGGGTAAGCTGACCAAGCGCATTGAAGAATATATGGGCATGGAAAAAGAATATACCGGTACATTTTTTTTGGGAGCCACCACCCCATCTTATGATGCAGAAACAGAAATAAATGAAACGTTCAAAATTGATCAGATTACAAAAGAGCTTTTATTAAATGCAGCCAAGAAGTTTCAAGGCACTATTGAGCAGGTCCCACCAAAATATTCTGCCATAAAAATTGATGGTATTCCTGCTTACCGTTATGCAAGGGATAATATAGAAGTGGAGATCAAGTCGAGGGCTGTCACAATTTATTCTTTTGATATTACGCGGTTTGATCTTCCGGAGGTTGATTTTAAGATTGTTTGCAGTAAAGGCACATACATCCGCTCAGTAGCGAGGGATCTGGGAGTGGCTTTATCGAGCGGAGCCTATCTCTCATCATTGTGCAGAACAAGGATAGGAGAATACCGTCTTGAAGATGCGTACAGTATTGATGAGTTTAAATCCATTATTCTCAACCCGTAATTCGTAACCGCCTCCTGACCTGATTGCTTGTCTTTTCCTAAACTAAATACGCAAAATTTTCTTATATTTGTATAATCTGAAGTAGAAACTGTTCAGCCCTTTTGCACAAACATCGAAATATGAAACCGCAATCTGCCACCGTGCTTTTTACCGAACTTCCCGGATTTACGGGACTCTCTTCCCATCTTTCATCAAAAGAGTTCAATGCGCTGCTGAAAAAGTGCTACGAGATAACAGATTCTACGTTGCGTTTGCATCAGGGTTTGTTGAGTCACTATAGCGGTGATTCTTTTACGGTTGTTTTCATTCCAAAAAACCGGGATCAGTCGGTTTCAAAGCCGGTATTGCTTCCGGGGAGGCCATTGTGGAGGAGTTTGGTACTACGGATGAAAAGCATGTCACGGTTATGGACGAGGCGGTTGGCTTTGCCACAAGGCTTCGTGAATTTGCCGAGGAAGGCCAGGTACTGGTTAATGGAGAGGTTTTTGAAACGGCAAAAGAGCAATACAATTTTCAAAAACTGGAGCCACTGCCTGTCAGGGGATCAAAAAATACTTTGCCGGTATTTGAGTTGCTGGGTAAAAAACGGACAAAACTTTAACCCAAAGAATTTTCCGAACGCAAGATCGCCTCTGAAATGGTGGGCCGTAACAGGGAGGTGGGAACAGTTGAAGGGCAGATAAAAAAAATAATTGCCGGGGAGGGCTCGGTTTTGAACGTCGTCGGAAAAGCAGGCATTGGAAAGTCGAGGCTGATGGCTGAAATAAAAATACAGCCGCTGATGAAATATTCCCCTTCATCGCTACTATGATGGGAATGCCGCTAAAGGGCAAACACAAAGAAAGGGTTGCCGGTATAGAGGGCGAAGCCCTGGAAAAACTCATCCTGAAAAACCTGAAAGAAAAACTGCCGAAAGGTCACCTGAACATCATGATCAATTCACTGGATGAGAACGAATCGAAGGAGTTAATCTGCAACCTGCTTCATAAATTCTCACTACCGGATGAAATCATTGATAGGATCACTCGTAAGACCGATGGCAATCCTTTCACGTGTGAACAAACTAGACGAAAAAACCAAAGACCTCTTAAAAACAGCCTCCGTAATCGGCCGCAACTTCTACTATAAAGTGCTGGAAGAGGCTGCCGACACCATTGGAGAGTTGGACGACCGCCTTGGATATCTGCAGGAGGTGCAAGTGATCAGTAAAAGCAAAAAGAAGGAAGATATTGAGTTTTTGTTCAAACATGCACTGGCACAACAGGTCACCTACGAATCCATTGTGCTGAATACAAAAAAAGAACTCCACCTGAAGATTGCACGATCTATCGAAAAGGTGTTTCCGGTAATCTGAGTGAGTTTTATGGCACGCTGGCGTATCACTATGAAAAGGCTGAAAACCTGTATAAGACCAAGGAATATTTGATCAAAGCAGGGGATGAGGCGATGAAAACTGGCGCTACGTCTGAGGCCATCATTCTATATAGCAAAGGACTGAACATTTATCAGCAAATTGCTGGCGATCATAAAGACAAGTCCAAACTGATTCACATTTATCTAAACCTGGGCTTAGCATACCATACCAAAGGATTAAATATTGAAGCTCTCCAGATAATTGATAAAGCCATAACATTATTTGGATATCAGGTCCCCTTGGGAAAAATCCATCTTTTGGCTGTATTTCTATATAACTTTCTATATTTTATTATCGCTGTAAAAAATGAAAAGTTTTTTTTTAAAAAATCCTTTTTGGAAGAAACAGAAAATTTTTTCAAGGCCATTGAGTCCCGTTCAGAAGCATTGGCAACAATAAGTCCTAAACGATTATTTATTGAAACATTCAATTTTGCCAGGTTGATCAGTCGTACAAATCTATCCCGCTCTATTGCCGGACAAGAATTGTTTGTAGGTTTTAGCATGTTGAAAACAAGCAATCGCTGGTTCAATATTATCGTTTTCTTTCTTTCGTTTTTGTGAAGTTCAGGGAGCCGGAAAGCTCTATCAAAATCCTGGAGGAAGGAATAGCTTTGACTCAAAAGTCGGGACATAGTGCCATAAATTCAATCATCTTATCTAATCGTTCCATTCTTCATACGCTACGAGGTGAACCAGATAAAGCAAGGGAATGTTTATTGCAAGCAGAAAAACTGGTTGAAAAAATTAAGGTAGCAAAACCTTTTTACGGAACCTATCTCATGGCTAAGGCACATTATGAATTGGCTTTGCTGCGAAGCAGCGGAAATCAAAAAAATATCTCATGGAAAGCTGTGAACCAAACCCTTACAGAACTGGTCAAAACAGCCAAAAAGTTTGCAGGTTTTCTTCCCGAAGCCTTGCTATTCAAAGCCCTGGCATATCTACACATTAATAAGGAAAGACGAGCACTCAAATTTATCCAGGACGCTATGCAAACTGCAGAAACCAACGGAGCCAAAGTTGATCTCTCACGTATTTATTTCGAATTAGGCAAATATCTCTCTGATCCCAAAACCAAACAGAAACAACTCAACGGGCTTTCAGGAAAAGATTACATTGAAAAAGCCCGGGCGATGTTTGAAGAGATGGACTTGCAATGGGATTTGGAGGAGTATGGGAAATATATATAATCGAAATTGGATTCAGTTATCGATCAAAAATAACTAATGGTACTAATTGAATAGCCTGCATGAGGGAATAGCCCACAAGAGTTTGTTAAATTGTTGAACTTTATTGCCTCTGTAAACCAGGATGCCCCCTAGCCACTCATTTCCAGCAGCCTCGGCCAGCCGTTTCATATTTGTAAAATCGGATTGTGAAACGGAATTACGGTTTTTGACTTCAATCGCAATTAAGCCATTGGCTGTTTCCAAAATAAAATCTATTTCCATTCCGGAGCGTGTACGATAAAAAGTCAATTTTACATCTAACCTGTTGGTTCTGATAAATTTCATCAATTCAGAAGCAACATAATTTTCAAAGAGCTGGCCACTGTCAATCCCAAATCCTAATCCTGACAGATGGCGAAGCAGTCCATTATCAAACCAATATAATTTTGGTGTTTTAATGAGGCTACTGGTCAGGTTTTTACGATAAGGCTGAAGTAAAAATGCCTGGTATGAAATGCGAAGATATTCCAGGTAACGTCTCGCTGTTTCAACACCAATTCCTGCATCCTTTGCAAGTTCTGTATAAGAGATTAAATTTGCTGCTCTTAAAGCGGAAATTTGCTGAAATTTCCTAAAAGGTTTCAGGTCGTTCAGGCTGGCTAAATCAGCCAGGTCACGTTCAAGGTAGGCAGTGGCATAATCCTTCAACCAGAACCTCCGGTTTTGAGGATCGGTGATATGGATAAGTGACGCCATGCCTCCCCAGATATTTAGCCAGTCTTCAGCGCATTTGGACAGATCTCAATCTTTTCCAATTAGAACAGAGTCAAATTCAGCTAAGGTTTCATCACTGTTTTCTTCTGAAATTAACCGGGAAAGAAGAACCGATTCACTTTTTATTCCAACGGGATTGATCAATTCGCATAACATGAAAGGGAACAGTTCCCGTAATGTTACTCTTCCTGCCAGAGTTTCACGTACTTTTTTAAGAAGTAGTACCTGCGAAGAACCTGTTAAAACAGAGAATCTCAATGCACCATCATCAAAAGCATACTTAATCTTGTCAAACAATTCAGGTTCTTTCTGTATTTCATCAATAACAGACACACCTACCTCATGAGCCCACCTGAAAGTACTGATACTACTTAATTGATCCCTGAACTCTATTGCATCAAGGTTATAATAGGGCAGGTTTTTGTATTGCTGCCTTACTAAAGTTGTTTTACCTGCTTGTCTTGCTCCTGTCATCAGCAGTAATTGTCGGTCAGCAACACCAGGAAGATGATTAGACAACATTCTTTTTATCTGTATATTTTCCCACATAATGAGCAAATATACAGTATATTTTTATCGTAAATTGCCGTTTACTTTCACTCCACCTACCGTCAACTGGCGATTGCGTTCACACTGTTTAATGCATCGAAACTGCCATCCGGAATTTACTTCCTCCACCTGCAAACAGGCAATGAAGTGAAAACGAGAAAAATGATAAAAGTTAAATGAAAATTTTCATTTAACCTGGTATTTTTATGTTATTCAAATTATTTTGTCCAATTATTTTGTTTTTATAAAAATATGATTTACATTTGGACGTCTAAATGTAAAATACGTTTTCAATGATCAATAGGCCATTTTGGATTAATAAAATAAATAATGCCTGGGAATCACGATCGATCGTCTGGTTATCAGGTGTCAGAAGGGTTGGAAAAACTACTATCTCAAAAATGTTCCCGGATGCAGTTTATCTGAACTGCGATTTGCCATCTGTAGTTCGGAAATTAGAAGACCCGGAATCATTTTTAAAGAGTGTCCCTAAAGGCAGCACCATCATTTTTGATGAAATTCACCGGCTTGAAGATCCAAGCAGAATACTTAAAATTGCTGCAGATGAATTCCCGGATATTAAAGTATTAGCAACCGGCTCTTCTACACTGGAAGCCACCCGGAAATTTAAAGATTCGTTAACGGGAAGAAAAAATGTAATTTATCTCCCTCCTGTATTGTGGGATGAATGTAAAGAACTTTTTAATATTACTGATCTTGATTTTCGGCTACGGCAAGGAGGCTTACCAGAACCTTTGCTTTCTCAAAACATCGATGAAATATTTTTCTCTGAATGGATTGACAGTTTTTATGCAAGGGATATCCAGGAGCTTTTTAACGTAAGGAATCGCAGTGGGTTCCTGAAACTTATGCAACTATTGTTCCGGTCAAGTGGCAATTTAATTGAAATTACACAACTATCCAAAATGAGTGGATTAACCAGGCCAACGGTCATGTCGTACCTTGAAGCGATGCGCATTGCAAACATGATTTATTTATTACCCCCATTTCACGGAGGTGGCCGCCGTGAGATCACCCAACGTCCGAAATGTTATTGTTTTGATACCGGTTTTGTACGTTTTATTAATGGTTGGAACGAAATCAGGGAAAATGACAGGGGGTTATTGTGGGAACATGTAGTGCTGGATTTGCTACGAATCCATCTACAGAAACATCAAATTTATTATTGGCGCGATAAATCCGGCCGCGAAATTGATTTTGTGATTAAACGACCTGAAAATTCATTCGATATCATTGAATGTAAAATTAATCCTGATCAAATTTCCCTTGCGCATTTTAAAATATTCCGGGAAATATACCCGCAAGGGAATAATTTCTGTTATAGCCCTTTTATAAGCGATTCCTATACATTGAAAAAAAATGAGATAAAAATTAGTTATATCGGGTCAGTTGACAATATTCTATAAGCTACTTAGACATATCTGAAGGGGGCTTCGTGGTAATGATTGACGGTGCCCGCGTACCCGTCGCTTCCCGGAAAAGGGATATGCTGCTGGAGCTGTTTGAGGGGGTTAACTAAAAATCAGTCGGGTTAAAATGGCAACTTTTGTTTATTTACACGAATATAATCTGAAATTATTATAATTATTTTTGATTATGATCTTGTAAATACCTATTTTTGCAATAAATAATTATCTTATGATCCAACGAAAACTGTTAAAAGTCATCAAAAATGAATTGTTTAAAGGCAAAGCCATTTTGATTTATGGCCCAAGACAAGTCGGTAAAACAACCTTGCTCGAAATGATTGCAAACGAGCTTAATCAGAAAATTAAACTATTTGATTGTGATGAGCCCGATGTGAGAAAAGATCTGACTGATACAACTTCTGCAAAGCTTAAACATCTTATCGGAGATTCAAAAGTTATCATGATCGACGAAGCCCAGAGGATAAAAAATATTGGAATTACACTTAAATTGATCCAGGATAAAATCAAGGATGTTCAGGTGATTGTTACCGGTTCATCAGCCCTTGAATTATCCAATAAAATAAATGAACCCCTCACAGGAAGAAAATTTGAGTTTTTATTATTGCCCATCTCTACTGCTGAGATGATCAGGCATACAGATTATGAACAAGAAAAACGGTTGTTGGAAGCCCGTTTATTATACGGAATGTATCCTGATGTTCTGAGCCAGCCTGGAAATGAGCGAAAAATACTCGGCAACCTTGCAGGAAGCTATTTATATAAAGATATTTTTACATTTCAGGATGTACGAAAACCAGAGATTATTGAAAATTTGCTTGAAGCATTGGCGTTACAGATTGGCTCCGAAGTTTCATATCATGAACTTGGAAATAATCTAGGAATTGATCAATTGACGGTTAGGCGATATATTGATTTATTGGAAAAAACCTTTGTTGTATTCAGGCTTAGAGCTTTCAGAAGAAATATCAGGAACGAAATCAAAAAATCCAGAAAAATATATTTTTATGATAATGGGACCCGTAATGCCTTGCTCTCCAATTTCAGTCCGGTAAAACTCAGGGTTGACAAAGGTGCTCTTTGGGAAAATTTTTTGGTAAGTGAAAGGAAAAAGTGGCTCAACAACAATACTTTTGATACCAAATGCTTTTTCTGGAGAACAACTCAACAGCAAGAAATAGATTATATTGAAGATAGGGATGGTGTGATCAATGCTTATGAATTTAAGTGGGGAGAAAAGAACCACTTAAAATTTCCTTTAACATTTACAAAAGCTTACCCTGACGCAAAAACTTCTTTAATAATACCAGCGAATTACCTGGATTTCATTGGAATATAGCACCTCCTTGAGCTCGGTAGGGAGCGAAGAACCTAATCTTGGTTTACTAATAAATGGTATTCAACCCCATAAGATCCCGAATAAGACTCCGTCTTTTCGGGATCAATTCGACATACAAATTTCAAGGTACTTCGTACATGAAATCTAAGTCTCATTGATTAAAAAATATTCTACTTTTGCAGCATGGCAAATAACGAAGATAAATTTAAAAAAATAATAGCCCATGCCAAAGAGTATGGGTTTGTGTTTCAATCAAGTGAAATATATGACGGATTGAGTGCCGTTTACGATTATGGACAACATGGCGTTGAGCTAAAAAATAATATCAAAAATCACTGGTGGAAATCCATGGTGCAATACCATGAAAATATCGTTGGTTTGGATGCTGCCATCTTCATGCATCCTACGGTATGGAAAGCATCCGGTCATGTTGATGCTTTCAGCGATCCGATGATCGACAACAAAGACTCAAAAAAAAGATACAGGGCGGATGTGCTGGTTGAAAATTACATGGCCAAGATCGAACAGAAAATCCAAAAGGAGATCATAAAGGCCGGAAAACGCTTTGGGGAAAGCTTTGATAAGGAACAATACCTTGCCACGAATTCGCGTGTTATGGATTACCAGAAGAAAAGAGATGACGTAGCCAAACGTCTTTATTCAGCTATGGATAACGAGGATTTTCCTGCTATTAAGACCCTTATCGAGGATCTGGGCATTGCAGACCCTGTTTCCGGCTCCAAAAACTGGACCGACGTGAGGCAATTTAACCTGATGTTTGCCACGCAAATGGGTTCGTTGAGCGAAGATGCAAACGAAGTGTACTTACGGCCCGAAACAGCCCAGGGGATCTTTACCAATTACCTGAATGTGCAGAAATCAGGCAGGATGAAAATACCTTTTGGTATTGCTCAGGTGGGCAAAGCCTTTCGTAATGAGATTGTTGCCCGGCAATTCCTGTTCAGGATGAAAGAATTCGAACAGATGGAGATGCAATACTTTGTACGCCCGGGTGAAGAGCTTAAATGGTATGAATACTGGAAAGAGGAACGAATGAAATGGCACCTTTCATTAGGCATACCTGCTGAAAAATACCGTTTCCACGACCATGAAAAACTGGCTCATTATGCCAATGCGGCTGCTGATATTGAATTTGAATTTCCTATTGGGTTTAAGGAAATAGAAGGGATACATTCCCGCACGGACTTCGATCTTGCCGCACATCAGGAATATTCGGGAAGGAAAATTCAGTATTTCGATCCTGAACTAAATCAAAATTATATACCCTATGTCGTTGAAACTTCCATCGGGCTCGACAGGACCTTCCTGGCTGTTCTTAGCAATGCTTTTCATGAAGAAACACTGGATGATGGCTCTCAACGTGTGCTGCTTAAACTTCCACCCTTCCTCGCTCCTGTAAAAGCTGCTATTCTTCCACTGGTTAAAAAGGATGGACTTCCCGAAAAAGCACGCGAAGTTATCGATAGCCTGAAGTATGATTATATGTGCTTTTATGAAGAAAAAGATGCTATTGGCAGACGTTACAGGCGTCAGGATGCCATTGGAACACCTTACTGCATCACGGTCGATCATCAAACCCTGAAAGATAACACGGTTACCATCAGAGAAAGAGATTCGATGGAACAGGAGAGGATACCGGTTGATGCTATTTCTGAGATAATTAAAAAACGGTTAACGGTTAATTGAACGATATAACGATTTAGAGATTGAACGATTTTGGAAGTATTAATAAGGATGTCAATGAGAAATAACCAATAAGAAATTACAAAGTACTGCAAATTACCTTACTTTATCCCTCTTATAAGACCATCTCATAAGAAAAATGGCTATCATCAAAGATAGGATCGCAAGAAAAAAGGTTCCTTTGAAGCCAATCAATTCAAACAAAAATAGGCTGTTTTTCAAGATACTGGGCTCGTCCTAATAATGGCATATTCAAAAGTTTTTGTATTTTTGAAATTATTAAATTCATGTACTATTGCGCATTTAATCCTTTATACCCCTGCCTGGCCTGCCTAATCTACTGAAAGGCAGATAGCAAGAGTTAACTTCGTCTATGAACCATGCGCAAGGTGCAGTGCTAACTAATAAATGATATGAAAAAACAACATCTTCTGCTTTTATTTGTATTTATGGCTGTTATTGTCAGTCGTTCTTTCTCGCAGGATTCAACCTTATTCAATCAACCCGACTACAAGCGCAATATTATTAAGTGGAATATGACACCCTTCCTCCTTTGGGGTGTAACGAATATAAACCTGAGTTTTGAGCGCATGTTGTCTCCTTATCGCTCTTTTTCGGTTAATGCCGGCCATTTTGTATTGCCCTCGACAGGTATTTATGATAGTTTGAACATAGAAAACACAACAAATAAAAACGGCTTTACAGTATCTGGAGACTATCGGTTTTATTTTAAAACCCGCAATAAACAAATAGCTCCTGACGGATTGTATTTGGGGCCCTTTATGTCTTTTCATCATTATCAGTTTCAAAACGATGTTACTGTGATCAACAGCCCTTCCGTTCAAGGAAACTTACTACTCGACGCAGGCTTAAATATTGGAACCTTCGGCGTTGAATTGGGGTATCAACTTGCCATAAAAAAAAGGTTAACTGTTGATTTTATTTTCCTTGCGCCTGCGGTGGCGGTTTATAATTTTAAAGCCAAACTCAAGGGAGATCTTACAGTGGATGAAAATGATGAGTATTTACAAGCCATTTATGATGTCCTTGTAGCAAGGGTCCCTGGACTTGAGACATTGATTGACGAAGGTTTTCTTAATGAGAAAGGTGTTCACACAAGCCTTGGATTGGGGGTAAGGTATTTAATCCAGATTGGGTACCGGTTTTGAGTCATGTACGATTGAACATCTTGCTTTATCCAACTTGATGCCATAGAACCTTTATGGCGAATTTGCATTTTTCCATCAAATTAAGCCAAAATATTTGGGCAATGAAAAAGATATTTCTATTTTTGTGTTATTTAATAAACAATGGGTTTTTCTTTATTTTAATCAACAAATTAAAACTCACTTTTTTTTTGCTTTTTTCCTTTATCTTGCTTTTAACAGCATATTAATAAAAACAGTTTGCAGTTATGGAATATAAAATTTTAAAAGTTGAAATACAAGACGGCATAGCCATTGTAACCATTAGCCGCCCGGAAGCAATGAATGCATTAAATACCCGTTTCTTTAAGGAGATGGACAATTTGGTAGCTTCGTTGTCAGGAAACAAGGAGCTAAGGGTAATGATCATTACCGGTGAAGGTAAGGCTTTTGTTGCAGGTGCCGACATTGCCGAGATGGTAGATATGACTCCTGAAGAAGGTTCGGCTTTTTCAAGGCTTGGCCAAAATACCTTCAGCAGCCTTGAAAAAATGAAAATACCGGTTATTGCAGCTATCAACGGATATGCATTAGGTGGAGGACTGGAGCTTGCCATGGGATGTGATTTCCGGATTGCCAGTAATAAAGCCAAATTTGGCCAGCTTGAGGTTAACCTTGGCATGATACCCGGGTATGCCGCCACGCAACGTCTGCCGCGCCTGGTTGGACTGGCAGATGCCCTTTACCTGCTAACCACTGCTGATATGATAGGCGCAGAGGATGCCCTGAGGATTGGCCTTGTCCAGAAAGTGGTTGAGCCTGAGGAATTAATGGAAGAGACATTAAAAATTGCTAAAAAAATTATTTCCAAAGGACCGGAAGCAATAAAAAAGGTAAAATATGTAACCAGAACCGGCTTGTTGTCTGATTTCAATGATGGTTGTAAACTGGAGGCTGAATATTTCGGATCACAATTTAAAGCCGAAGGTGAAGTTGGGATGAAAGCATTTTTGGAGAAACGGAAGCCGGAATGGTAGGTTAACAGGAATAAAATTAGATTTTTAATCAACATAATAAAACAGAACATGAATTACGACGAAAGACTTCAAAACGTATCGGTGCTTGGAGCCGCCGGTAAAATGGGCAGCGGTATTTTATTGCTTACCGCCGTTGAAATGACGGACCTTAGCCTGAAGCCCGAAAACAAGAATATGACCTTTGTGCTGAATGCAATAGACGTCTCAAACAAAGGCCTTGCCGGGTTAATGGGGTTTTTGAGAACACAGGTTCAAAAACTTGCTGAGAAAAAAACCGTTTGGCTTCGTACAGCATATGCTGACAGGCAAGACCTTATTGAAAACGAGGATTTTATCAATCAATATGTGTTCGATGTATTGAGTATTGTCCGCCCGGTAACAACAATGGATTCAGCCAATGATTCAACCCTTATCTTTGAAGCTATTAGCGAGAATAAAGATTTGAAAGTTAAATTACTGTCACAAATTGACAAGAATAATTCCAACACCCCATGGTTCTTCACCAATACATCTTCAGTCCCTATTAATATCATTGATGAGGAAGCTGAGCTGGGAGGAAGGATTCTGGGATTTCATTTCTATAACCCTCCGGCTGTCCAACGATTGGTGGAACTCATTGTGACCAGTCAGACAAATAAAGAGATGGAAGCATTTTCACGTGAATATGCTAAGAAACTGAAAAAGGTGATCGTTCCATCAAACGATTTTGCCGGCTTTATCGGAAATGGACATTTTATGCGTGATGCTTTACACGGTCTTACTGAGGTTGAACAGCTTACCAAAGAAATGCCTTTTGCCGAAGCTGTTTATATGATCAACAAAGTATCTCAGGATTACCTGATCAGGCCAATGGGTATTTTCCAGTTGATTGACTATGTGGGAATAGATGTTGTAAAGTTTATTATGGCAGTAATGGATCCTTTCCAAAAAGACGAAGAGCTGAGAAGTGACGTATTAAATAATCTGATTGAAATGGGTGTTACCGGAGGCCAGTTCTCTGATGGATCACAGAAAGACGGTTTTTTGAAATACGAAAAAGGGAGGCCGGTAGCTATTTTTGACCCGGGAAAAAAAGGATACATTGACATTGCTTCATTTAAAGATAAATGTGATGAAAAGCTGGGGCCGTTACCAAAGTCATATAAACCCTGGAAAGTGGTAAATTTCAGCAGGGGTAAAAAAGCAGGTATGCTGGATGCATTCTTTGCTGAACTTAAAACATTAGAAACAATGGGAGGTGCACTGGCAATGAAATACGGTTCCCGTTCAAAAGAGATTGGGAAAAAACTTGTTAATGACAATGTTGCTCATAACGAAGATGATGTCAATACGGTTATGTTAACAGGATTCTTTCATGCCTATGGGCCCATCAACAATTATTTTGACTAAAAACAAACAATTAAAAACATACCATCATGAAAAAGCTGAGAA
>JAGLWB010000219.1 GCA_023133655.1 Bacteroidales bacterium | reverse complement strand
ATAAAATTATTTGCCTGATTTTTTTCCAGCCTCCAGTCAGTCGGGACTGTCAATCCGCCAGAGGCGGACGTCGCTTCACTCCGCTGTCAACTGTCAACTGTCAACTGTCAACTGACTAAACCCCAACTCTTTCAGCACCCTTACAACTTCATCATCACAACTGTTCAACCTTACATGAAAGGCTGATGGCTCCCTGCGAACAGGGTAATTTTCGCGCTGTTGTTCGAAATTATCTGGTGACAGTCTCAACCGTTTATCATCATAAATAATATTGTAGGTTGCAAAGGTACAGCATTGGATTATTTTTTCAAGTGACTCGCCGGAGCAATCAATGTTGATCGCCGGTGATGTCGGTAAGGATATATTCTCAGGATACCAGTTGTTTAAATCCCATCCAAAGAACTTACTTGCTGCTCTAACGCACATAGCTGTTCCATTCGCTTTTCCATCAAGCGAATAACCGGCAATATGGGGGGTTGCAATATCGACAATATCAAGAAGATCCGTATTAAGGTCGGGCTCGTTTTCCCAAACGTCAATAATAGCTCCTCTTACACCTCCTGTTTCTATGGCATTGATCAGGCTCAGTGTATCAACCACCTCCCCACGGGAAGTGTTAATGAAATATACTTTCTTTGAGAGTGCTTGTAGAAATTTCTCATCAACAAGATGGTAGGTTGGATCATTTCCTTCGTATGTTAAGGGAACATGCAAACTAATGATATCAGCATGTTTTAAAATGTCGGTAATGTGAACAAATTCAGTATGTTTTCCCTTCCTGGCCCTGGGGGGGTCATTAAGCAATACATTCATGCCAAGTGTTTTTGCCAGCGTTTCAATTTTTGTACCAACATGGCCTACACCAATAATTCCCATGGTCATCTCACCTAAATTAAGTTTGAATTTTTTAGCAAGGTATATCAGTGCAGAAACGACATATTGGTTGACAGAAGAGGCATTGCATCCTTCGGAGCTGGTCCAGAAAATTTCGTTTTTTTTACAGAACCCTGTATCAATATGATCAAAACCAATGGTTGCAGAGGCAATAAATTTTACGTTTGTTCCCAATAATAACTCTGCATCGCAGCGTGTTCTTGATCGCACGATCAAACCATCAGCGGTGAGGAGGTGTTTTTTTTTGATTTTATTTCCCGGAAGGTATTCAATATGAGCGTAAGATTCCATTGAACCTTTTAGAAATGGAATCTTATTGTCTGCAACAATTTTTATCATTAATTATTTGGCAAACGTGAATATCCTTTCATGATCCCTCTGGTTGATTTTGAAATGAATAAAAGGATTTCATCTCTTTCAGGGGAAACAGGAAAATCAGCTTCAATAATGGCAACAGCCTGGCTGACATTGAATTTTTTCAAATAGATGTATCTGTATATATCCTGAATGGCGTTGATTTGTCCGGAGTTATATCCCCTTCTTCTCAACCCTATTGAATTCACACCAACATATGACAGTGGTTCTCTCGCTCCTTTAACATAAGGTGGAACATCTTTACGAACCATAGCACCACCTGAAACCATTGTATGCATCCCGATATGACAAAACTGATGAATAGCAGCCAGGCCACCGATGATAGCCCAATCGTCAATCTCAATGTGTCCGGCAAGCATAGCGGCATTTGCGAGGATGACGTTGTTTCCGATAATGCAATCGTGAGCTACGTGAGCAT
>JAGLWB010000218.1 GCA_023133655.1 Bacteroidales bacterium | reverse complement strand
TGTTTGGCGCCAATATCAAAAATGGATGACAACCGGCCACCATATTTTGCAGGGATATTACTCTTATATAAAGTAAACTCATTTACAACATCCGGGTTAAAAGCAGAAAAGAAACCAAATAAATGTGATGTATTATACACCGGAACGTCGCTTATATAAAACATATTTTGATCTGCCGGACTTCCTCTCACATTAAATCCGCCGGTACCTTCACCAACAGTTTGAACTCCCGGGAGTAAAAGAGCAACTTTTACTATGTCTCTTTCTCCTAATACTACAGGTATTTCCTTAATGTTTTTAACGTTCAGTTTTTCATAACCCATTTGAATTCCCCTGACATGATGATATTTTTCAGAGCTAATTTCTACCTCCTGCAACAACACTAATTCCGGGTCAAGCAATACATCCAGGCGGCCGTCTGACAACACCTCCACTTTATACTTTGCTTCTTCGCTCCCCACACTTCTTAATACCAGGGTATATTTGCCTTTTGGTACAGTCAGGGTATAATATCCTGAATTATCGGAAGCTGTACCTGTTTCCAGCTCTTTGATAAATATGGTCCCTCCAATAATAGGTAATTCATCTTTTGTGCTTTTTACATAACCGCTTATCACCGCATTTTTTTTATGAATACCCGCTTTCCTCGTCCCCACTGTAATTGTTTTTGAGATATATTCTATATTGGTTTTATGAAACTGATTCCTGGTCTCTTCCTCAGTAGCGATGGTGTCAATTGTTTTTTCCTTGATGGCAAATGCGCTAAAGAAATCTGTTAGTAATACAGTTCGTATGACAGATTCTTTCGTTAAAAAGATATTTCGATAGTCATCAAAAGCAACGTTGATGTGGTATTTATTCAGATTATCAGATAACAGCTGGTTTAGCGGAATTTGATCAATAGAAACAGAAATATTGAAATCGGGAATTGTGTCGGGGTGATAGTAGAAACGGAGAGAATGTTTTTCCTCCAGCTTTGCAACAAAAGAATCCCACGGTAAATTGTCCTGTTCTTTTGAAATTAATATGCTTTTTGGCTGGCCAGATAATTGAAGAGCCAATAAGAAAAAGAGACCAGAACCAATTATGTTTTTTTTTAATTTGATTTTATTTAGAAGATATCTCATTGCAGTACTTCAGTAAATGATGTAATTCAAAATTGTTCGCCTTTTTGTATTTAATTTTTTCTTGTTTCATATACTTCTTTATCTCTTTTCTGAACGGTTTGAAATACATTAAGAATGATTTTGTATTCGGGATTTTGTATAACATCCCATCGCAATAGATATACTTTATTGAATTAAGGTCAGAAAACCTTCCCAGGGGTGCATTTTGAGAGAATTCGCTGATAAATGATTTATGATGTTTAATCAGAAGTGTGTGTTCGCCTTCGAATACCAGCTCAAAGTAGCCGGAATTATCAGCTAGGAGGAGTTGGGATGAATTTATGAAATAATGTTCACCAATGATAAATGAGGTAACAAAGTCATCATTCAATAAAACATATACAAGACCGCCTCTTGTAACCTCTGCTCTTAAAATAATTTTATCAAGATCAATATTATATTTAAATTCAACATCTTTATATGTTTTCTCTTTAATAACCAGCGTTCCTGTTACCCAGTCCGGCTCTATAAAGTAAGGGTGTCCTTTTGCGTTACCATGTGCCGGGACATATTTCCGGCCATTAACTAACAAATCGTCGATTCCATAAAAATATGCTGAATAATCATGTAACTCTTTAACCGTGTTAATGACAGCATCATTTGATTTTTGAGCAGATAACGAAGGAGTAAGAAATAAGGAAATCGTAAAAAAAAGAAATATTATACGGAATTTTTGTTGGTTTGTAAACATGACAACTAAGATAGTAGTTATTTAAATACCTACAATAAATAATAAAAGATATTTTTGTGCAAAAAAAAAGGGCTGCATGCAGCCCTTTTTTTAAATAATAATATTGATTAAAAAGGTGGAGCGACGATATCCCAGAATACTGGTTGTCTGTGATCATCTGTTCCGCCCATTTTTGCAACGGCAGCATAATAATTGGTGCCATTCTGTGCAATTTCATCATAAGGATAAGGCAAACGTTTTGGAATATCGCTATATACCATATGTTCAGGAGGATTAAGTTCAGGATAATCGAGTCTTCTCCACTCAGTCCATCCTTCAATACCTCTGTTGTATAAAGCAATCCATTTCTGGGTGCCTATTTTTTGCTTGTAATTTCCAGGTGCCGTACCATAACCCACATCAGGTAGAGCAAGATAGTCAGCTACATCTGTATCAGATCCCTCCCAATACAGGATACTTGCTTCAATGGCTGCATTGTAATGTCCTTCAGCCGTTCCGCCTACAGCAAATCCTCTCTCAACAGCTTCGGCTAATAAAAATTCAACTTCAACATAGTCAGCCATAATTGCTTCAAAAGTAGCCTCAAAGAACCGGTCCTGAAAATGCGAATAATTATAATAGGATTGGGCACCATCCAGGCCGGCTATTGCTCCAACGTATTCGCCTTCATATTCTGTAAAATATAAAGGAAGACGTGGGTCATCTAATGCTAACATCAAATCAATGATTGTGTTAGTTGGAAGATAGTCTTTACGATTATCTACAAAATAAGCGTTATAAATAGCATTTACATGAGGAACAACACCAATGTAAAACAGATATCCACTTTCATCCTGGCTTGTAAATACACCGGCACTAACAGCTTGTTCAACAGCAGCTTGAGCTTTCGTTGGTGATACATCAGCCAGACGCATACCGAGACGGAGTTTCAACGAAGCCCCAAATTTTTTCCAGGCTGCAGGATTTCCCCCATACATAAGGTCGGCTGCTCCAAAACTGCCGGCTTCTTCATCACCGACCATCATGACCAGGCCGTCGATAGCAGCAGAGATCCTTGCTAGCAGATCATCATAAACAGTCGCTGCATCATCGTAAACAGGGGTAGAATTTTCAGCGCCCATCAGTGCCTGGGAGTAAGGCATGTCGCCAAAAGCATCAAACACACACTGCCATGCATAAACCTCCAGAATTGTAATAATACTCAGCATATTAGTTTTCTCAACTGCATCTCCGCCATAGTCGGGGTCATTTAACTTTTTCTTGGCTTCTTTGAAATCCATTAATACATCTCTGTAAAACTCGGCAGTATAATTATCAGGAATTTTCCTGTCCTGAAAGTTATAACGCGCCTCATCAAAGTAAGTAGTTTCCTGCCAGTACTGGGCAATTAACCTAATCATATTTCTATTTACATTTACATCGTTCACCTGATTTACCAGAGCAACTTGTGCATTAGTAAACAGGGTGCTGATTGGGACTTCGGTTGGACGTTTTGGATCGACATTATCAGGCAATTCGCAAGCCGATATCCCAAGCATCAAAGCGAACGCAATCGATAAATATTTTATAGTTTTCATATAATATTGTTTTAAAGTTTAAGAAATAATTAAAATCCTAATTTAACATTGAATCCAAAAGTCCTGGGGGTAGGATAAGAACCGGTTTCAATACCTTGCTGGTTACCGGAACTTAATCCTGTTTCAGGATCAAAATGTTTCGTATTTTTACTTATGATCCACAGGTTACGGCCGACCAGAGAGAATGTAACCTGTGTGAGTGGGCTATTTTCGATAACAGACATCGGTAAGCTATATGAAAGCGCCACTTCACGCAATTTCACATATGATGCATCAAATACATACCTTGCAGTAGGACTGTTGTTGTAGTAAAATGCCCTTCCCCATCTGTAAGCTTCCACATAAGTTGTGTTAGGTGAGCCATCTACATTAACTGTTTCAGGGTACAGGTACCCGCCACCGTCAGCAACTAACCAACGCATTGGGTTTCCTTTATCATTATTTTCTGCTGTTTCCTCATACAGACCTGTTGCCTGGCCATATTTGGTATTAATTGAATAGATGTCACCACCTTGTTGGATGTCAACTAACAGATTTAAAGCAACACCTTTATAGGTTACCCGGGTTGGGATACCCATGTTCCAGTCAGGATTGATATTACCAATTACCTCTTCACCAGACTCAGACATCATGTAATAACCGTTATCATCAACCGTTTTTTTGCCATCGGTGTAAACAAAGTCGGTTCCCTTAATTGTTCCATAGGGCTCTCCTACTGTAGCGTTGATAGATACATCCCATGCTGAATAAATAAGCAGGTTGTCAACGTCTTCGTATAAGCTGATCACCTTATTTTTGTTTGTAAACCAGTTTATACCAATATCCCAGGTCCAGTCGGTTGTTTTAACAACTGTTCCCAGAAGGGAAACTTCCCATCCTTTATTTTCGATTTCACCGCCATTGACCCATCTTCTGGTATAACCTGACATTGTTGTTACGCGTACAGGCATGATTTGATCAAACGTATTTGATTTGTATGTAGCAACATCAAAACTTATCCGGTTGTTTAACAGACGTCCTTCCAGTCCGAATTCATAACTTTTTGTTCGCTCAGGAACCAGATCGGGATTTTGTAATGTGCTGTTTACAGAGAAAAGGGCAAGATCGCCCCAACTTGTTTCCTGAAAATAAGTTGAAATGGTACTGTATACGGGGGCGTCATTACCTACTTCAGCATAATTTGCTCTTACTTTCAGGAAGGGCATCCAGCTGAGGTCTTGTAAACCACCAAGTTCAGTTAGTAATAAACTAAGAGATGCGGAATAATAGTTGTACCCGTTGTCACCTTCAGGAAGGGTGGATGAAACATCATACCTGTCTGTAAGATCTAAATAAACAAAGTCCTTATATCCTAAAGACGCGCTAATGTATCCACTATTGACTCCGGATTCTTTTAAATTTTCGACAACACTTGCCGGTGATACGGAATTACTGATGCTATACAGATCAGGTACAATCAGTCCGCCAACAGTTTCACCAAGGATGTTTTGAACTACGTTTTGTCTGAAGTTTGTTCCAACAATGCCGGCAAGTGAAAAGTCTTCCCAGCGGTGATTAAACTTGAGCATCAGGTCGTAATTGGTTTCCTTGAAAGAATTCGTGAAGTTTGAATAATAAGAGGGGTCAACACTTCCCACAGCAATCCTTTCATTTTGAACCTCGTTGTATTGATCAACTGAGAATCTACCTGTAAAGGTTAACCAATCCGTAAATTGATAATTCAATGCAGCGTAGCCAAATGTACGGTCGCGTTCATCATCCTCGTAATTATTAAATCTTGTCCAATACGGATTATCAAAATAAATAGGACGTATATCATTCCAATAACTACTGTTCCACGACAATTGAGAGCCGTCGGGCCGCAGATATCTTTCCTCTAACCTTTTCAGGTCAACGTTACGTTGGAACCATTGTCCGAACGATTGCATCGGGTTCATCCCATCGTATCCTGTTCCATACCTTCCAACTCCTTTTGTGTTAACATAGGTGATGTTAGCATCAACAGAAAGTTTTTTTGTGAAATTATAACTTCCACCAAAATTAAGGGTGTTTTTCTTGATCGAGCTGTTTACAAGATATCCTTTTTCATCAACATTGGTATAAGAGAGCCTAAAATTACCGTCGTCGGTTGCACCATCAAATGCAACATTGGTAGTCCATTTATGACCGGTGCTAAAGAAATAATCTATACCATTTTCAGCAGCAACCCAAGGCCTTTTTTCGCCAAAATTCGGGCCTAAAGGATCGAGGGCATCCCATTGAACAATCATTAAATTGGGATCAAATTCAGCTCCCCATGAAGCATCTTCTGAGGTAGGTGTGATCCAGTCGTCTGTTCCATCACCATCAACGTCGCCAACAAAGAAATAATAATCCGTAGCAGGGTCGCCGGTTTCATTTTCATAAAACGGGCCATATCCACCACCATACTTGTCTTGATGTTTGGGGAGGGTGGTTTTGTCGATTACACTAGCTTGATATCCAACGTTCAACGTTACGCCAATGCCTTTGCCAGGTGCTGTTTTACCTTTTTTTGTGGTAATAAGAATAACTCCATTGGCAGCTCTTGAACCATAGAGAGCTGAAGCAGCAGCACCTTTCAAAACGGAAATTGATTCGATATCGTCAGGGTTGATGTCCATGGCGGCATTACCATAGTCATAACCGCCCCATCCATCATTTTGTTGGGCAGTTGTTTCATTAGCTGCAGGTCTATCTTCATTGGTGTTATTGTTATTGATAGGAATACCATCAACAACAAACAAAGCCTGGTTGTTCTGTGTCAACGAGGTCGTACCTCTGATCAGAACGTTTGCAGAACCGCCCATGGTAACTGATTGGCGAATCTGAACACCGGACACTTTCCCGGAAAGGGAGTTTACAAAGTTGGTTTCTCTCACTTCGTTAACCGCTTCTCCGTCCAATTCCGAAACAGCGTATCCGAGTGATTTTTTCTCTCGTGTGATACCAAGAGCGGTTACAACAACCCCTTCAAGGTCCATGACATCCAACTCCAGCACCGTATTAATGACCGTAGCATCACCAATAGGCAATTCCCTGGGTATCATACCCACATAAGAGAAAACAAGTGTTGTGGCATCGTCCGGTACAGACAATTCATAAAAACCATCAACATTTGTTGTGGTACCGATGGTTGTGTTTTTAACAACTACTGTTGCACCCGGAATGGGTTTACCATCTTCCGAACTGGTTACAGTACCAGTAATAGTTTTTTGTGCAAGTACAACTTGCAAACCTGCAAACACGAAGAGTGCAAGCAAAACTGTAAATTTTCTCATAGTAAATGAATTTTGGTTAGTAATTAGTTAATAATTGAATTTCAGATATTTAGATAATATATAATAAAAATATTACATAGGTAAATACATAAATATTCATACAGCTTCTTGAAAACCGATGCCAAATTATAATAAATTATTCGGATAACCAAATTAAACGTAAGAAAAATTTAATGTAAATTTAACAAATAGATAACAAATGTCACATATAATCCCTGAAAATAAATTCGTTAGGGGATTTATTCAAATTATTCCAGACTTCCTATCTCCTTTTCAACTTCTTCAAGAATTTCACATGACCTTACAAGATTTTTCATTGCATTATGATCATCATATAGTGGCCTGTCTTCGTCAAGAAATTCGACATATTTCCGAATCACCTGCTTTGCTTTGTTGGTGCCTTTGCCAAAATTATATTCACGAAAATCCAATGCCTGAGCTGCTGCCATCATTTCAATCCCTAATATTCCGTACGCATTATCAAGGATTTGAAAATTTTTTATGGCTGTATTCATCCCCATCGATACGAAATCTTCCTGATCGGCTGCAGCAGGTATTGATTGAATTGAAGCCGGCGCAGAAAGGATACGTTGTTCTACAATTTGCATATCGGCTGTATACTGGCTGAGCATTAATCCGGAGAACATACCGGCCCCTTTGGTCAGAAAAGCAGGCAATCCAACGCTGAGTGCCGGGTTGTTCAAGCGGTTCATTCTTCTTTCCGATAAAACACTAATCATCGTTATAGCTATTCCTGCCATATCCATTGGCAGCGACACTGGTGAGCCCTGGAAATTAGCACCTGAAAGCTGAAGGTCTTCATCAGGAAAAAAGACCGGGTTGTCGCCAACACCATTAAGTTCAATTTCTACCTGGGAGCGGGCAAACTTCATTGCATCGTGTGCTGCTCCTATAACCTGTGGTGAAGACCTCATTGAATAGGCATCCTGAACTTTACATTGCACTCTGTTCTCTGCCAGGTCGCCACCAGCTACCATTTTCCCAATAGCTTTTGAACTTCTCACAGCTCCAATAAAGCCGCGGGCTTCGTGAAGTTTTTGGGAATATGGTTTCATGTTTGCTTTTAATGCTTCGAGCGACATGGCGGCAGCAATTTCTGCCTGTTTCAACCATCTGTTGGCGTCGTAAAGAAAAATGGCACTCATAGCAGTTAATACATTTGATCCATTAATGGTGGCCAGGCCATCCCTGGCTTGCAAACCCGGTATTTTTATCCCGGCCTTGTCTAAAGCTTCCTTTCCTTCTAATAATTCACCATTAAAATATGCTTTTCCTTCCCCAAGCATTAAAAGAGCAATTTGCGACATTGGGGCAAGGTCGCCACATGCTCCAACAGATCCTTTCTGGCATACATAGGGTGTTACCCCTTTGTTCAGCATGTCGACAAGGGTCTGGGTGATTTCCAGCCTGCAACCCGACTGGCCATGCGCATGGACATTGGCCCTTCCCAGCATAGCGCCCCTGATATGTTCAATAGGTGCAGCGTCGCCAATACCGGCAGCGTGATTGTATATAAGATACTTTTGGAACTGCGATACCTGATCATCCGTCAATACCATCTCTGAAAATTCCCCGATGCCGGTATTCACGCCATACATGATTTCCTTTGCCTTAATTTTTCTTTCTAACATGGCCCGGCATTTATGGATGCGGGCAATAGCTTCGGGATGAAGCTCAACTTTTTCACCGTAACGCGATACGTTTACAACGTCATCAATGGTTAATCCACTTCCTTTTATAATATATGTCATTTTAATTATCCTCCATTTTTTTTTAAAGCTGCAGGCTATAAGTTTCAGGTTTCAGGTTTCAAGTTCGGAACGAAGCTCCGAAATCCTGATGTAACCGGCCCGCAGTCTTTTTATCATTACAATAAATTAATTTTTAAATCTTCAATTTGCAAATGGAGTAAACAAAACAATGAAGCCCTGTTAATTTTGATCTTGAATTCGAGGTTTGGGTTTCTCATATCTGAAAAAATATTGGTTATGAAAGAGCGTGTAAAATTATTATTTTTACTATAAAAAAACCTAATAATGTATTTTTTTAATTTTACAATGATGACTGTCATCCGCCTCGAGGCGGATTGATTTTTATATAGCACCTTCAAATATCTCCCGAATAGAATCACCGTACAACTCCGAAACACTAATCCGGTTTTGCTCACCGGTATTCATGTTTTTAATGGTCATGGTATTTGAATTTACCTCGTCTTCTCCGGTAAAAATCACATAAGGAATGTTTTTTTTGTTTGCATAGTTCATTTGTTTTTTCAGCTTTGTCTGGTCAGGGTACAGTTCAGTATTAATTCCTGCTTTTCTCAGCTGCGACACTAATGGAAGGCAGTATGCTTCTTCTTTTTTGCCAAAATTTGCAAACATTACTGTTGTTGTTGACTGAACATCAACCGGAAAAAGATTTTCCTCCAGCAATACATCATATATTCTGTCGGCCCCAAATGATATTCCCACACCTGAAATATCCGGAAGGCCAAATATTCCGGTAAGATCGTCGTACCTGCCTCCACCACATATACTACCGAAAGAAACATTTTTTGCTTTGACTTCAATAATTGCTCCTGTATAATAACTCAGCCCTCTTGCAAGCGTGAGGTCAAAATCGATAGATGTTTTTGTTTCCAGCTCGTTCATTTTATCAAGTACAAACACAATCTCTTCAATTCCTTTGAGTCCAATTGGAGATGAATGTAAAACATTTTTAATTTTATGAAGTTTTTCATTGTTTGTTCCGGAAAGAAGAATAATTGACTGGAGTAATTCAATTGCTTTACGGTCAATTCCTTTTGACAATAATTCCATGTTTACATTTTCCAGCCCTATTTTTTCAAGTTTATCAATGGCAATTGTGATCTCGGTTAGTTTTTCCTGTTCACCAATGATTTCGGCGATACCACTAAGAATTTTTCGGTTATTGATTTTGATGATCACTTCGATGCCCAGGTCTGAAAAAACTTTTTCGGCTATCTGGATAAGTTCCACTTCATTTAATAATGAATCACTTCCGATTACATCAACATCACACTGGTAAAACTCCCGATACCTGCCTTTTTGCGGGCGGTCGGCACGCCAAACGGCCTGCACCTGGTAACGTTTGAAAGGGAATGTAATATCATTTCTATGCTGGACGACATACCTGGCAAAGGGAACGGTCAGGTCATATCGTAAACCTTTTTCACATA
>JAGLWB010000217.1 GCA_023133655.1 Bacteroidales bacterium | reverse complement strand
TTGTCAAATCAGTTTTTAAACGAATGGTCATTATTTGATGGTACATTGCAAAATATCCTGGTTGCTTATAACTGCCGGAAACATGACCTCCCGCCTGATGATGAATTAGTAGGGGAGGGGGATATTGTTGAAACACTTAAAAAAAGCCATGCGAGAGATTTTGGACTGAGTGGCGAAATAGATTATATTGATAAGTTAATAAGCATTATTGAAAATAAAGACTTACTCGACAGGGAAAAAAGTATTGATTTGCTTAGATGGAATTACCTGGATGACTTAACAACGTTTAAGTATTTTTCTGTTGAGGTGGTTATTTCATATATGATTAAATTGTTGATTGTTGACCGTTGGAAGAAATTAGACAAGGAAACCGGCGAGGAGTTATTCGCCAGGTTACTTGACGATTTAAAAAAGTCCTATGAGTTTCCGTCTGAATTTATAAATAAGTAAATATTTGGTGATTAGATTGTTGTCATCGTGAGGGTGATCATTTAAGATGTTACATAAACAGAAAAAATATATAAGATCGAATGAAAGGAGAAAATAAAACCAGAGGAAAAGTAACGGGCATTATTGCAAACCTTGTTTTTGTGGAGATTGATGGGCCTGTACATCAAAATGAGATATGTTACATTCACCTTGATGACATCTTATTGATGGCAGAGGTCATTAAGGTGGAGGGTACAAAAGCCTTTGTCCAGGTGTTTGAAAGTACCAGGGGGCTTATTGTCGGTGTGGATGTTGATTTTTCAGGGCATATGCTTGAGGTAACCCTTGGCCCTGGTATTTTGTCGAAAAACTATGATGGACTCCAGAATGACCTTGATAAAATGGAGGATCTGTTTCTGAACAGGGGTGAATATACCTTCGCCCTGGACCATGATAAAATATGGGGCTACAAGCCTCTTGCCAAACCCGGTGATCTTGTTATTGCCGGCGATTGGTTAGGTGAGGTTGTTGAAAACTGGATGTCGCATAAGATTATGGTCCCTTTTAATTTAGAAGGCCGGTACACGGTTCAAAGTATTGTTAAACCAGGCGATTATAACATCAATCATGTCATTGCAGTCATTACCAATAGTAAAGGCGATGCTATTGATGTGACTATGGTACAGAAATGGCCCGTTAAGGTACCGATCAAGGCATTTAAAGAAAAACCGCGCCCATTTAGAGTTCTGGAAACCGGCGTACGTGTTATTGACACGCTTATTCCAATAACCGAAGGCGGGACGGGTTTTATACCAGGACCTTTTGGCTGTGGTAAAACAGTTTTGCAACATGCGCTTTCAAAACAGGCAGAAGCTGATATGGTTATTGTTGCTGCTTGCGGAGAACGTGCCAATGAGGTGGTGGAAATTTTTAAAGAATACCCCGAGCTTGTGGATGCCCGGACAGGGAGAAAGCTGAAAGAGCGGACTACAATTGTTGCCAATACTTCCAACATGCCTGTTGCCGCTCGTGAAGCATCCGTTTATACAGCTATGACGATTGCCGAATACTATCGTTCTATGGGACACAAGATACTTCTTCTTGCTGACTCAACCTCCCGTTGGGCACAGGCCCTCAGGGAGATGTCTAACAGAATGGAAGAACTACCCGGGCCTGATGCTTATCCAATGGATCTTCCTGCTATTATCTCTAATTTTTATGCCCGGGCAGGATATGTTTACCTGAATAACGGTAAATCTGCTTCGATCACCTTTATTGGTACTGTATCACCTGCCGGTGGAAACCTGAAGGAGCCGGTTACGGAATCAACCAAGAAGGCAGCACGTGCCTTTTATGCCCTCTCGCAACAACGTGCCGACAGCAAACGCTACCCCGCTATCGACCCAATTGAAAGTTACTCTAAATACCTTGACTATCCTGAAGTAAAGGATTTTTTTAAGGAAAACATATCTGAAAATTGGCTATGGGATGTTATAAAGGCAAAAGATATCCTGTTAAGAGGGCGAGAGGCTTT
>JAGLWB010000216.1 GCA_023133655.1 Bacteroidales bacterium | reverse complement strand
AAAACCAGTATTAACAGACAGTCCCAGCGCTGCAGCAACAATATTCGGATTTAGCTCTCCTTCGCGTGGTATTGACCCTTCCAAACGCCCTTTTATCGTCTTTCCCTTATCAAGATATCCTTTTAACATCTCTTCAATGAAGGGTGCACCCTCTTCCAGCAACAGTAAATTGTCACACTCATCATAAATACGTTCAACCATTTTTCCGGGCAATGGATATTGTCCGATCTTAAGTACCGGATAAGGGATAACACGATCTGGAAAATTCTCCATCAAATAATTATAAGCTATTCCGGCTGTAATAATACCCAGGCTTTTATCCGGTGCATCATAATAAATATTATAGCGCGATATTTCCGATGCCACCTCATATCGTGGAAGCTTATCTAATAACAACTTATATCTTATACGGGCACTAAACGGTACAAGAATATACTGAAGTGGATCGGATGGGAGGACCATTTCGTTTTGATCCCTGATGTCATCATTGCGAATGATCCCGGCCCTTGAATGAGCCAGGCGTGTAGTTATTCTTATGAGTACCGGGATCTCAAGTTTCTCAGAAATATCAAACCCGTATTGCACCATATCATATGCTTCCTGCTGGTTGTAAGGTTCCAGGATAGGCATCATAGCAAATTTTCCATAGAAGCGCGAATCCTGCTCATTCTGCGATGAGTGCATCGATGGGTCATCAGCCGAAACGACAACCAGTCCGCCATTGGCACCTGTCATAGCTGAATTAATAAAAGCATCGGCAGCAACATTTAATCCAACATGCTTCATGCAAACCATTGCCCGCTTACCCACGTACGAAACCCCAATGGCAGTTTCCATGGCAGTTTTTTCATTGGCACACCATACTGCTTTGATGTTTCCCGACTTCGCTTCTTTAGCGTTCATTACATATTCAGTGATCTCCGTGGATGGTGTTCCGGGATAGGCATAGATTCCCGTTATTCCTGCATCAATGGCACCTTGTGCTATTGCTTCATCACCTAATAAAACTAATTTTTGCATGTTGTTTTCAGATCATTTTTTTTCAATTCTTCTGATTATCCTTATATAGCACAAAGTTAGCGAAATTCTAAAAACTAACGCATTAAATCCATCAAATATTGATACCAAACTCTATATTTTATAGTTACCTTTGCCAACCAACTACACGTTACATGAACTTCCTTGCCCATACTTTTCTATCCGGTGAGAATGAAGATATTATGATCGGTAACTTTATCGCTGACCATGTTAAAGGTAACAACATTATGCGTTTCCGTCCGGGGATTGTAAAAGGGATCAAACTGCATCGAAAAATTGACGCATTTACCGACAGCCATCCATTATTTATTGAAAGTAAAAAAAGGCTTCAGGGGAATTACCGTAAATATGCCGGAGTAATCACAGATATGTTCTATGATCATTTTCTGGCAGCTAACTGGAATGACTATTCTGATGAAGAGCTGATTGAGTTCACTTCAAAGATATATAAATTATTATTTCGGAATTTCTTCAACCTGCCTGCCAAAACAAAGAAAATACTGCCATTTATGGCAGGGTCAAACTGGCTGGCATCGTATGCAAACCTCAATTTCCTTCAGCGAAGCCTTGAAGGCCTGGCAATGAGAACACCGTTTAAATCAGGTATGGAGAATGCCGTTACTGACTTGAAGAATGATTACGACAAATACCATTTGGAGTTCAAAGGCTTTTTCCCGGAGGTCATTGATTTTTCCAAAGAAACAATTTCACATTTATAACCAATGAAACAAAGCTGATACTATTAGGAATACAATGTCAGAATTATTTTTCTCTGCCCACCCCTGTTTCTGAATTCGCAAAGATAGATGCCCTGCCATGTTCCTAGTGCCAGCCGCTTGTTTTTCACCGGTAGGGTTAACGATTGTCCAACAAGAGACGATTTTATATGGGCGGGCATATCATCACTTCCCTCCATTGTGTGAGCATACATAGGATCATTCTCAGGAATAAGCTTATTAAAAACCTTTTCAAAATCCTCCCTGACCGTAGGGTCGTAATTCTCATTGATAGTTAGGCCGGCAGAAGTATGAAGGATAAAAATATTCAACAATCCTTTTTCCGGTAATTCAGGTAATTCCTGCTCCAGAATGTCTGTGATCAGGTGGTATCCTCGTTTGAAAGCAGGGAGTAATATTTCCTTTTGATAAATCATTGAATGAAATAATCAACAATGAAGCTTTAACAAGATTATTGATTTCCTTAAGTCGATTTTGCAGATGCAAAGTTAAGGAAATTTATACAAAATGAAATTCCCGGGCGAGGGGAAAATTTTAATACGGGATTTTTGTTACTTTTGTGATTCTGATTATCAAAATAGATATTATCACTTCAATTCCTTGATAGCATTGAGAACATTGATTAAAATATGTTTTATTTTCCTGCTAGCTTATTTGACATTTTCCGGGAATGTGAATGCACAATCAGGGGTGATTCGTGGTTTTATTTACGAAAAAGAGACTGGTGAACCTATTATATTTACAAATGTTTATTTACAAAACACCTCAATGGGTGCGGCTTCTGATGTTAATGGGTATTTCATCATTACTCCAATACCACCAGGGCAATATATTTTAACAGTTACCTACCTGGGTTATGATACGCTTATTATGCCCATAACGATACATCAAGATGATTTTATTACTAAAAAACTTTTCTTGAGCAAAGCTGCATACATGCTTGAAGGAGTTAGTATTTCGGCATCCAAAGATGAAGCGTTAACTGAAACACGGGTTTCAACCCTCACAATTACACCTAAGCAAATTAAACAAATTCCGGCTATTGGTGGGCAGCCCGACCTTGCCCAATACCTTCAGGTTGTTCCAGGGGTTGTATATACCGGTGATCAGGGTGGGCAGTTATACATCAGGGGGGGATCCCCTGTTCAGAATAAAGTATTGCTCGATGGCATGGTAATTTATAATCCGTTTCACTCCATAGGCCTTTTTTCTGTATTTGAAACAGACATAATCAGGAGTATGGATATTTTTACCGGTGGTTTTGGAGCCGAGTATGGAGGAAGGATTTCCTCCGTAATTGATATTACAACACGAGATGGAAATAAACGGCGAATGGCCGGAAAGATTTCGGCCAGTACATTTGCTGCCGAGGCACTTTTGGAAGGCCCCCTGAAAAAACAAAGAGAAGACGGTAAAGGCAGTTCATCCTTCGTTCTCTCTGCAAAACATTCTTACCTCGATAAAAGTTCTGAAATATTTTATCAGTACGTTGATACAGCCGGCCTTCCATTTACCTATACTGATTTGTATGGCAAAATCTCACTGAATGGAGTAAATGGCAGTAAGGTGAACTTTTTTGGATTTCATCATGATGATAAAGTGAATGAATATCACGCGCTGGCCAACTATCATTGGACCTCTTCCGGAGGGGGAATGAATTTTGTTGTGATCCCTGGCAGGACACCAGCTTTAATGGAAGGTTATGTATCTTATTCTGATTATAAAATTACCATGGAAGAAAAGGTATCCCCTACCCGGTCAAGCAGAATAGGCGGATTTGAAATGGGATTAAATTTCAGCTACTTCTTTAAAAAAGATTTACTTAAATATGGAGTAGAGATGCTTGGTTACACAACAGTTTTTGATTACTATAACTCTTTGAATCGAAAAATTGAACAAAAAGAAAACACAACTGAGCTTGGTGTTTTTGTAACCTACAAGAAAGTTCTCAAAAAATTGCTGATTGAACCCGGTTTCAGGCTGCAGTGGTATGCCTCGCTTCATAATATTTCCCCTGAACCCCGTATAGCCATTAAGTATAATGTAGTTGATAATCTCAGATTAAAATTTGCAGGGGGCTTATATTCCCAAAACCTTATCAGTGCAAAATCTGACCGCGATGTAGTTAATCTTTTCTATGCTTTTGTGTCCGGACCAGATAACCTCCCCCATGAATTTGATGGCAAAGAAGTGAACCACAAACTTCAAAAAGCCACTCATCTGATTTTTGGAGTTGAATATGACATTGGGAAATACCTGACCATGAACCTGGAAGGTTACTACAAAAAATTTAACCAGCTAACAAACCTGAATAGAAATAAAATTTTTAATGATGACGAGGCCAATGCTGACAAGCCGGATTACCTAAAGAAGGATTTTATTATTGAAAACGGCCACGCTGAAGGGATAGATGTTTCATTCAAATACGACCGCAAACAATTGTATATCTGGGCTGTTTATTCCCTAGCTTATGTTCAACTCTATGATGGCCTTGTAGAATATTACCCCCATTACGATCGCCGGCATAATGTGAATCTTGTTATGACTTATACCTGGGGTGAAACCAAAAGCTGGGAAGCCAGTGCCAGATGGAATATGGGATCGGGTTTCCCATTTACACAAACACAGGGATTTTATGAAAAACTAACCTTTGAGGGCGGAGTTAATTCGAATTACACAACTGAAAACGGACAGTTGGGAATAATATATGCCGATTTGAATGCAGGACGTCTGCCCAATTATTATAGAATGGATGTTAATCTGAAACGAATCTTTTTAACAGGGTATCATTCAAGACTTGAGGCTAATGTTGGAGTTACCAACATCTTTGACCGTGAAAACATATTTTATATTGATAGGATATCATACGAAAAGGTTTATCAGTTGCCTTTAATGCCAAGCATCGGGCTTAAGTTTGTTTTTTAATTTCGTGGTTACTCCTTGTTTTTTGTATCAATAATAATTGTTACCGGCCCATCATTAATAAGTGACACTTTCATCATTGCTCCAAACTCGCCTTGTTGAACTTTTTTACCTAATTGTTTTTCAAGTTCCAACTTAAAGCCTTCATATAATGGAATGGCAACTTCAGGCTTAGCTGCTTTAATATAAGAAGGCCTGTTGCCTTTCTTTGTGCTGGCATGTAATGTAAACTGACTTATCAATAAGATGTCGCCCCAGGTATCTAAAATTGAAAGATTCATTATTCCATGGCTGTCATTAAAAACCCTGAGCTTGACTATTTTACCACATAGCCACTCAATTTCATCAAAAGTGTCAGTTTCCTCAATACCTAAAAGGAGCATCAATCCTTGACCAATTTTACCGGCAATTACCCCCTCTATCTCAACAGAAGCATTTGAAACACGTTGAATAACAACACGCATAAAAATATCATTTGTCAAAAAGTTAGAATAATAAAAATCTGCAACCTGTTATCTTCATAATAAAATCTTCAATCAAATCATTCATAATCCTTCTCTTCCCAGTCATCATTAAGAATACTTAAATAACTATTATATCGTCCCTGATCAATTACATTATTTCTCAAAGCTTCTTTAACGGCACAATTTGGTTCGTGAACATGTGTACAATTATGAAACTGACAATCATGCATTAAAGCTCTCATTTCCGGGAAACGCTCCCCTACTTCGGCTTTATTAAAATCAATAAGTCCGAATTCTTTAATCCCCGGCGTATCGATAATGAATCCACCAAATGAAAGATCATACATTTCCGCAAAAGTAGTTGTATGCATTCCTTTTTTATGATACGGTGAAAGCTCGCTGGTTTTAAGACTTAATTCGGGTTGTAATGCATTTATTAAAGCAGACTTCCCAACGCCGGAATGACCAGCAAAAAGCGTTGACTTATCCTTTAACCTTTTCTTTAGCTCCTCTAATCCATTGCCTTTTAATGCAGAAACTCCATAACAGGGATATCCAACTTTTTCATAAATAGTCTTTATGTTATTATGATGTTGCCATGCCTCATCATCATAAAGGTCAATTTTATTAAAAACAATGATGGCCGGTATGTGATATGCCTCAGCTGTTATGAGAAAACGGTCGATAAATCCTCTGGATGTGCGAGGCAACATAATAGTAACTACAATAAGTGCCTGGTCGATGTTGGATGCAATGATTTGAGATACTTTTGATAGTTTCTTTGCTTTACGAATAATGTAATTTGATCGTTTTAATATTTCACTGATCAACCCTGTGTTTTCGTCTTTCAAAATATCAAAAATAACAAAATCTCCCACTGCCACCGGGTTGGTAGTTTTTATCCCTCTAATACGAAACTGGCCTTTCAACTTGCACTGAATGCAGGTTCCATCATCTTGGCGGACAAAATACCAGCTTCCTGTTGATTTTACAACAATTCCTTTCAATGTAATGTTTTTTAGGGATGCAAATATACAATAAACCCACGTAACCCATGTAACCCATGACTAAAGTCATGGGCTAGTCATGGGCTAATACAATGTATACATTTTACCTGGCAGACTTTTTATCAACCCTTTGAATTCAAGATGTAACAACACTGAAGCTACTTTACTCATACTCATATTACTAGAGAGAGAGATCCAGTCGATACCTGACTTACCATTTGTTTCCAAGAGATTGATAATGGTTTCTTCTTCTTCAGAAAGATCAATAAACAGCTTAGTTTGCCCGGAAGATGTTTCTTCTACCGATCGCTCCCATCCCATTATAAATTTAATATCTTCAGCAGACTCTGCCAGTGCTGCCTTATTCATTTTGATCATTCGGTTACAGCCGGCTGAATATTGACTATCTACCCTTCCAGGTATAGCAAAGACCTCCCTATTGTAAGAATTTGCTATGTCCGCTGTGATCAATGCGCCTCCTTTGTGAGCAGCTTCAATAACAACAACTGCGTCAGCCATTCCTGCAATGATTCTGTTTCGTTTCGGAAAATTTTCGCGATCCGGAAGCGATTCGCTAAAAAATTCCGTTATCAAGCCGCCTTCTTTAACCATTTGCCCGGCAAGCTTTCTATTTAACCAGGGATATATCCTATCCAATCCATGGGCTAAAACACCGATGGTTTTGAGGCCATTAATCAAGGAAGATTTATGAGCACAGGTATCTATTCCATACGCCAGTCCGCTTATTATTAAAACGTTACTACCAGCTAAACCCTCAACAATCTTCTGACAGCACAACCGGCCATAATTCGTCGCTTTTCGTGTTCCAACAATACTCACAATCCGGGGTGAGTTAAGGTTAGCTATACCGCGGTAAAACAACATAAGAGGCCCATCAATACAATGGATCAACCGTTGAGGGTATTCCTTGTCAAGGTAAAATATTGG
>JAGLWB010000215.1 GCA_023133655.1 Bacteroidales bacterium | reverse complement strand
GAAAGTTCCGTCACCGGTTGTTGACCAAAGCAGTGCACTGTAATTTTCTGCTGAAGCCATGGTTACGGTGAACTCTTCCCCTTCACAAATTAAAGCATCATCACCGGCATAGGCTGTTGGTGCTGTAATGATCGTCAAGGTCATATCATCACTAACATCTTCCCGGGAAGGGCCATATGCCATAAGGGTTAAGGTCACTTCACCGGCGTTGATGTCTTCTTCACCAGGTGTATAAACAGGGGTTAATATGGTATTATCATCAAAAACTCCTGTACCTGAAGTTGACCACTCGACAGACTCATAATAGGTTGCAGAGCCCGAGAGCGGGCAATCCTCATCTTCACAAATAGAAACATCAGGCCCGGCATAGGCTGTTGTAACAAGTTCAGGAGGGAATGAGATAAAATCGATCCAGCCACAATCCTGGCCATTGGATACGGAATAATCTTTATCGTAAACCCATGTGAAAATATGAGGGCCGGCAGTTACAGGATAGGCTGCTCTTTCCCAGCCATCTTCTCCTGCCCATTGACCCTGCATATTGTTATCAATATAAAATTGAAGGTAGTCATAATTGGCTTCTGAGGAGACCTTATAAAAGAAGGAAATGGTATCATCAGCCATAACGTCGTAGGTCAGTGACAGTTCTGAGCTTTGCTGATCATTAATCTCTCCTGATTTAACACAATAGGTTCCTTCATAGGGATTTCCGTCAGTAATAACCCAAGGTGCCTGGCCTCCCATTTGCCAATCGAATTCTGCGAAGTCGCCGGTTTCCCAATCTTCGAGAATCAGGCCTATTTTGGAATAGAATGTTTTTCCCGCAGTATAAAATCCTGATTCAACCACAAAGATCATGTCAACAACGGTTCCTAATTCAATACCGTCATCAGCAGTAACATTAAATATGGCATAACCTGTTTCATCTCCGGGAAGGTCACCAAGCTCAAAAGAAGAGGTATTGATAGTAAGGTACTGGCTGGTAGTTGCTAAGTGTCCCATTGTTCCCAATGCGCTGCTATGCCCACTGTTTTCAACCTCAATAATAATATCCACTGTTTCACCCGGATCAATTCTTCCGTTGTTATTTCCTTCAATGTCATCCACATCATAACGACCAACTTCAAGGGCCGGAGCAAGAGTGGTAATGGAAAAGTAACTCAGCCATGTTGAATCATTAGCATCAGTTGACGATACTTCAAAATTAATTTTATGTCCATCCGGGACAGAGTCGGATACATCAAAAGCAAAAGCATCTGATTTGGTTACATATTCATCAGGTAACATATTACCGAAAAGTTCTTCGTTGTCTGTTAATGTAATGTATGAATCTTCCAGGCTGATCACAACCAATACGTCAACTGCTTCTTCAATACCAACATTCCGGGTAGTCATCGAAAGCAGGATCTCTTCACCAAAATCAACTTCACCGTTGTTGTTGCCATTGATGTCATTAATTGTATATGAGTCAAAAACAACATATGGCCCCTCAGGAGGAATAACGTCTACTGAAGAAGAGTAGCGGAAATAATTTTGTTTTGTTACTGTAACAATCATTTGGTTAGGTGGTAATTGTGGAATGATGTCGATCATTACCGGGGCACCTGTCCCTTCACCAACACCTATGATCTCACCGTTGACCGTTAGGGCGATCAATGATCCTTCATCAGCCGTAACTGTAAATGTAGGGGTTTCACTGTATAAGATCGGGTTGTGCATAATTGTGAGGTCCTGGGGCACTTCTGAGTAAAGGGTCAGGAAAGCGCCGCCGTGATGGTGGAAAAGATTATAAGTTACCTCTTTGCTGCCGGTGTTATATGGCCATCCTGATTGTTGAAGGAAGTATTTACCAGCGGAATTCCCAAAGGCGGGTAATTGTCCTCTTGGCTCAGGCGTGGATCCGTAATCCGGCATAAATTCCGGCCACATGTTATCATACATACCCCACACATAGGTGTCATTTACGAAAGAATAGGATACTTCTGAAGCAGCAATAACTCCTAATGCACCGGCATTCAGATCATTCTTAGTATGCCTGTGGAATTTTTCAGTAAAGCACTCCCCGCTCCCATTATTATATTTTCCTGTAAGGCAGTTGATAGAAAAAATAAAACTCAGATCGGTATTAACTAAATTGTTTATATCGCTGTTTTGGTAACTGGGGTGTGACCATCCTGTTTCACCACCATGATCTCTATGTTGCAAAAGGAATGCACCACTGTTTATTGCATTGTTTATCATACTTGCATTACCACCAGTCCAACCACCTAGTTCTGAAGGAGAAGCAGGGATATACCCAAGGCCGTCGGGGCCGAAATAATCTACTACTATATCTGTGTTTGTAGCTGTTGACCAGGGATCGACATTAGGATTTCCAGTATAAATAACATTTATTCTGACAGGCTCCTTATCGTATACGTTTTTAAAAAAGCCACCGATTGATTCAGCGCAAATCTGGAACCATCTATCAGCTTGCCAGCCAAGGGCTGTGATAGGATGGTTATAGAAATCAGGGTTTATTGGAGGGTTACGTTCATAGTTAAGAAATTTGGTTACCATGGTTTCCACTTGAGCTTCATTATTTGCAGTGATACGTGCAAAAACCATATCCGGCATATCATTATTATTCACGTCTGCATAAATATTGTCGGAGGCGCATTGGCTTTGCCAAATGGGTGCTTTAATATTGGTTTCCATGTTATCGCCATCGTCACCTAACAGTAGTACAGCAACCGGCTTAATGCTCCAGTAATTATAGGCATAGTCGAAATAATCTTCAAGTACCGATGCTGAATTACCTCCTATTTCCGAAAGGGTAACCACACCGGTGAGAATTCCCTGCAGGGTCCGGAATACTTTAATGCTGTCGGCCCACCGTTGATACGCTTCACCATTGGGTGAAACAATCAGGTATTCATATCCTTCATCATCTCTTGTATTCAAATTGCGCTGGTTATAATCAATAACGGGAAGCATGCTGGCATTAAGAAGAATATCATTAAGGATTGGATCCCACCAGCGGCTTCTATAATTATCATCACCGAAGTAGCCATTTCCACCTTCAAAAGTAATGTCAACTTCCACATCACGGTAAACAACTAATTCTTTCGTGACCGGATTGTATTGAAAAGGTGTGATCCCTAGCATAACAACATCAACACCACGTATTTGAGTAGGTTGAGATAAACTAAATGGTTTTTCGGGGAAAAAGGCATTTTTTGAATAGATATTGTCGTTTTTCTTATAAAATAGCGGTCCCTTATCAGTATCCAGTGGAATACGTGGGGCCGGGGCCATATCGATATCAGTGTATGTTTCTGTTCTATATGAAGTGATGTTCAATACAGCTGTAGCACCCTGAGGAATAGCAATATACCGACCACCGCCCGGTAAATCAGGAGCACCCTCATCGTTTGGAAGAAAATACCCGGGTAAAGATATGTTTTGCAATACCTCATTTTCGATTTCCTGCTCACTGAAAGTGAACTCTACGATCGAATAATTGATTTTTACATGGCTTGCATCGGTTTCTTGAAGTGTAAAACCTGCTTTCCCCCAACTATCATTAAAAGTAGTTTGTTGAGGATAAGCCGAAAAGCCTATGCTACATGCCAAAATAACAAGCAATAAATGTTTAAAAGAATAACCCTTTTTCATGATCACATATTTTTAGTTAAAATAATTTAAGAAATTTCAGAAGCACTCATTTAAGATAATTACAATTTGCATAATCCGCCTTAAAGTCTTAAGTTCAGACCGATTTTCATATTAGAAGAGCACAAATTTATATAAAATATTTACTTATTATTATTATTATTTTATTTGACACTCAATAATTTATAATTATTCAAAATTAAAAAGCCGTTTGATTTATCAAACGGCTTTTTGCGGCAGGCTGTCAGGTGAAACACCTGACAGCACCAGGGGGTGTAATTTAGATGTCCTTTTCTCCATTCCCTGCCGGTCAGGTGTTTCACCTGACTGCACCATGGGATAGGGTGAGGGGGTTATCCCTACCGTTGGATCACCACCTTTTTAACCACATGAACCTTGTCACTGTCAATCAGCAGGTAGTACATTCCTTCCTGCAAATCATTCAGACTCAGGTTCTTTGTATGAATTCCGTTAAGATGTACATCTTTTTCTTCAAATACCACAGCACCGCGTGCATCAACAATTTTTAAATTAAGCAGGTCGTTTTGTTTTGCCTTCAGTTCAATGGTGAAAGTTCCTGTATTAGGGTTTGGGAATAGATTTACATCTAATTGGTAAAGATCTTCATCTATACCGGAGCAATCATCGATGGTTACCACAATTGATTTCTCAGAAACGCAGTCATTGGCACTTGTAACGATTACAGATATATTCTTTATTCCGCTGAACCCGACACCTGAAGAGTCAACTGCAATGGTTTGGGTTGTTTCACCCGTTGACCATACCCAGGATTGTGCATCCGGGTTTCCTGCATCCAGCGTAATAATATGATTGTGACACATAGTGGTATCATTCAGGTTGATCATGGGTAATGGATTCACATTCACGGTCATGGATGTTGTTTCCATACATCCGGTTTCTGTGATGGTTTCAGTAACCATGACCTCACCCTCTCCAACTTCTTCCCATGTAACGGTCATCTCATTAGCACTCGCGCCCGTTGTAATAACACCACCTGTGATACTCCACTCATAGGTATGGCCTTCAACGAAAGATGTGTTGTAGATAACATCAGCCTCACCCAAGCAGACATCATCATTACCGCTGATGAGTGGTACAGGCACTTCATTAACCGTTACCGGATAATCAACAGTGGCTTCGCATAATGTTTCATCGTTGGTTTCTGTCAGGATCAGCATACCTTCACCCGGTTCATTCCACACCACAGATATTTCACTTGTTTCCTGTCCTTCAAGAATCTCTCCCCCGGTGATTTCCCAATAGTAGGAAAAGCCAACAGCCATTGGTGTGGTGTATATTATTCCTTCCACATACTGGCAAGCTGCTTCCTCTCCTGATATCTCAGGTGTTGGCAATGGGTTGATATCAATGGTAAACTCACTTACGGCTTCCAGACAGGGTTGATTGCTTGCCGTAAGCATCAGGATCACATTTTCCTGCAGGATGTCATTTTCGCCCGGAGTATAAACCGGCAGCAGGATAGTAGCATTGTCGAAAGTTCCGTCGCCGGTTGTTGCCCAAAGCAGCTCACTGTAATTTTCTGCTGTGGCCATGGTTACCGTGAAATCTTCTCCTTCACAAATTGAAGTATCATCACCGGCATTGGCCACCGGACTCATAGTAATTGTTAAAATCATACCATCGCTGATGGTTTCAGTCGGGCCATAAGCTGTGAGGGTAAGTTCAACTGACCCTGCAGCCAGATCATCTTCACTTGGGGTATAAACAGGATTTAGCACAGATGCGTCATCGAAAATCCCGGATCCGGAAGTGGTCCAAAGTAGTGATTCGAAATGAGTAGCATTACCATCGAGCTGATAAGTTGTGGTTTCACAAGTTACATCGTCTGCCCCTGCATAAGCGGTTGTTCTGAGTTCGGGAGGGAAAGAGATATAATCAATCCAGGCCCGGTCCTGACCCCCGATAGAATATGCGTCTTTGCTATATACCCAACGGAAAGTATGATGTCCTGCACTTACAGGGAAAGCTTTTCTTGCCCAATCTTCCTCGCCTGCCCACGATTCGATCAGTGTCTCGTCTATATAAAATTCGAGATAATCGTAATTTGCTTCGGAAGAGACTTTTCTGAAAAAGGAGATACTATCATCAAACATAACATCATATTCAATATATAATTCTGATGTTGAATTATTTCCTATAGCTCCGGATTTAGCACTGTACATTCCTTCATAGGCTTCTTCTGAAGTGATTTCCCATGCGGCATTTCCACCGTCCATCCAATTGAAACTGGAAAAGTCGCCTGTTTCATAGTCTTCCAGAATAAGGCCGATTGTTTCAATAAACATTTTTTCTGTGAAGTGATAATCAGAAGATACATAATAATTCAGGTCAACAGCCGATCCAATCATGGCTTCTTCATTAACCGTTAAATTAAAAACAGCCTGTGATGTGCCACCAGCTTCAATGGTGTTAAATTCAAAGGATGATGTGTTTAAGGTAACATCAGGGCTGGTGGTTGTTAACGTAGCCATTGTATTATTAGCATCGAATGCTCCCGGGTTAGAAGTATTGATAATAATATCAGCTGTCTCACCAGGATCAAGCCTCCCATTATTGTTCCCTTCAAGATCAACAACGATAAGGTTACCAACTGCCAGTTCAGGTGCATGTGCCTGAATTGCAAAGCCACTTAGAAATGTGCTGTCATTGGCATCAACTGCCGAAACGTTGAAGGAAATGGATGTGCCATTTGGAATGGAATCAGAAACTTCAAAACTAAAGGCTCCGTCGATATTTTTTATTTCTTCGACTGCAAAGTCCCCGAAGTTTTCACTATCGTCGGTCAATGTAACAAAATGATTTTCAGTCAAAAGTGTTACCGTGACATCTGTAGCCGGTTGATCACCAATATTTTTCATGGTAAAATTAAGCAGAATAGTTTCTCCAAAGTCCACCTCTCCATTGTTGTTGCCCTGTGAATCATCAATTTGGTGTGAGTCATAGATTACCCAGGGCTGATCAGGCGGAGGGCCTGTGACAAATGGGGAGACAAAAGACATGGTATGGCCCAGTCTGTTATCTGTCCAGCAGGGATATACTACTCTGTCATGAGAACTTATACCGAGGTAATCACCCATATAACCTCCTGCCAATCCGGGAATGGGGGATGGAGTAAAGGAAACATCACTAACTTTAAAATCTTCCCATGTGGCACTGCCATCAGAAGAAACTGCGCAAAATACTTCAGCCTGATTACTGGCTACGTTTCGGTCGTCATAAAATACAACACTTAATGTTCCAAAAACAGGATCACATGTTATCCATGGGAAATAATGCTCTTTGCCTAACCCGGAGGGGTCCTGGTTTACTTTAATAGCATCTGACCAGGTTTCGCCCTGATCAGAAGATTTGATCAGGTACACATCGATATCCGGACCAGTATTTATACCTGGAACACCGATATTAGCCCAAACTATATAGATGGTTCCATTATATGCTCCGCCACTACGGTCGACTGCCATGGATGGGAAGGAGTTGACTCTATGGTTTTTAGAGGTTTCGGTTGTTCTGATACCATTGATATTTGAAAATATCCTGGTTGCGGGTTCAAATGTTTCACCGCCATCGAATGACCTGGCAAAGCCGATAGCAGTTTCATTGGATGGCCATGAGTCATACACTGACCAGGCAGCATAAACTTCTCCACCGGGGCCGGTATGGATATTCACGCCCTGGTTGTGGCTTCCTGCATTGATATCCTGGCTGATATTCATATCACTTAGCCACGTCAAGCCGCCATCGATTGATCTTGCTATCTCAATATCTCCATAATTAGGGCTTCCTGAACCAAGATCTGACCATGCATCGTACAGATAGCCATCGTAAGGGCTTGACAAGCTATTATCGATCCAAAGGTGGTTTTTATCAAGTATCCCTCCACCTCCGGAAGCTACATAAATAGGTGTCCATGTTTGCCCCTGATCGTTGGAGTAGGAAACACCCTGTCCGTAATTACTATGAATATAACCAACATAGTATGTTCCTGTGTTGCTGATCACAGCTGCCGGGTCACCTGAATTTGAGCCTCCTGCTCCTTGTAATTCCCCATCCCAGGTTTCCCCCTGATCGAATGAATAAAAATCATTTGCGCCATAGAGTGATCCAACAGGGTTCTGTGTGGAGTTGTTGGAGTTCAGCACATTTTGATTATCATGCGGATTAACAAAAATAGAGTTTTCGCTTTGAGTTGAGTTTTCTTCTGTAACTGGTACATCGGGAGAGTCATCGATTACGACACTTCTTGAATTTATTGTGCTTCCTGTGAATTTGGCAGGAGGTATTGGAATAACCGGTGCTACTTCTACATAACCCATATCAGCCATGTGTCGCCAATAGGTCATATTATCGATCCGGGTATCAATAAGGTGTTCTTTGCCTTTGATGGCTTTAGGTAAGTGTTTTCCAAGTTGCTGTTGCTGTGAAAATGTTACAGCGATGAATGCCATAACAAATGCAAAAGTCAGGAGAATGGATTTAAATTTGTTCATGGTTTGTTTTTTTGTTGTTATTAATTAGTATTTCGTATTACTGATTGCGTAGCTTTACGCTTGTGAAAGCGCACAAAGGTATAAAAAAATCATTTTGATTTTAAACAAACGGTTTTCGATATTGTTCAAAATGATTATGGGGTTTAAGCCCCCGTTGATTGTTTTGTGATCTTTTTAATCTCCGGCATGAATGCCGGAGCTAGTCAATAAATGCTGGTGTTAGTCAAGCCTTGTTTTATCTCCGCCCTGACTAGCTCCGCCCTTTAGGGCGGAGATTAAGGATAAAAAACGAAACATTCCAAGGGCTTTAGCCCTTGGTTTTAAGGGTGTTATCAGAAGAACATTCATTAATAAATTTTTGATATTCCTGCGTAAATGATTTTTTTATATGGTGAGTTTCTTGGTTTTTTATGTATTCTCGAAGGTTGTTTAATCTTGTTGGGTTAACAGATATTGCCATATATTCATCTTGCCACGCAAATTGTTTTTTAGTCAGGTGGTTTTTGTTTATCCAATAAGATGACTCACCTTTGATTAATTGAATGACTTTAGAAATGTTCTGGTCATGATTTAACGAAATCAAACAATGTACATGTTCTATATACCCATTGATGAAATCAAGATGGATACTTTTGGACCGGGCATTTTCCCTGATATGATTAAATATTATGGGTCTGACTTTTTTAATTAGCAATGGCTTTCTTCTTTTCGTTGACCAGATTGCGTGGACCCAAATTTTGACATTTGCCATAATTGATATGTTTAATGTTATGGGGCTAAAGCCCCCTGTTAATTGTTTCGTGGTCTTTTGGATATCCGGCATAAATGCCGGAGCTATATATACCTTGTTTTATCTCCGCCCTGACTAGCGGAGATTAAAGATTCAGAACTCCTGACCTGATGACTGAATATTACACATTTACGCAAAATTCATCGTAAATCTCATTGTCGTAAAGCTGTCGCATTAGAATTACTTTAGCATTCTATGGTTATGAATATCTGCAAAATAGAGAATAAATGTCATTTAATTACTATACTCCCGATGAGAATTGCGACACGAAAGTTTTAATAGGGTCAGGAGTTCTGAAGTTATCAACATAATATATTGAATATCAGTTAATAAAAAACAGTTCTGGGAAAAATCAGCATACCCTAATTAGTTAAACGTGAAAAACTCTCTTTTTACAATATTCGTTAGGAAGGTTGATAAATTTTTATTGGTGAAATGGAATTAACTATTTGCCACAAAATTTTTCGAGCACTTAATTTTAATCGTTGAAGCATTTTTCTCATATTAAATCCAGTTGCCGACAATAATGTATTTATCTTATCTCCTTGGTCATCTGAAAGATAGTTTCTGCTCATTCGATGGTCTTGCTTCAGGTGCCCGATGATGGGTTCTATTCCGGCTCTTGCTCTAAACCACTTTCTTATTTTTTGTTTTTGATAACTATTTGTTGAGGCTGGTAATTTTGAGGGTATAACGATTTGCGTCTATTTCACTTTCTTTCGGCCTCTATAGCCTCTGTCAACTATTCCGACTTTAGGCCTGTGTCCTGTTAGCCTTTCAATTTGTTCTAATTGTGGTTCCAAGGTATCGCCGTCATAAACATTATCAGCGAATGCCCCTACAATTATTCCTGATTTCCTTGTCTTTACAATTGATGTCTTGTTACCAAATTCATATTTTTTTGCCTCTTTCCCTTTAGCTATACATTTTACGCCAGGTTCGTGAATGCTGTAAATTTTGTTTTTTGAACTTTTCTCTTGTGTAAGAATCTGCTTGAATATTTTGAGTAAGTCCTGGTATTTTTTTTTTGGTTCTCGTTCATCTTCCTTTCCAAATCCCTTGTCAGCCTTCCGGCAATGACCTTTATCTTCCTGGCTGCCGCATTAGCCTTCTTTCTGCGTTTAGGATGGCTGCGAAAGCGTTGATCTATCATCAGTTGTTTTAATTTCCGTTTGTAACTCTGGCGTAGACTTATCCCTTCTTCCCTGGCAATTTTTCTGCATTTCTCAATTATTTTCTTTTGCAGTTTTGCATCAGTTGGATAGGTGATATTTTTTTCTTGGACTGTGGTGTCTATTAATACTTCATTCTCTTTTATCTCCTTGGCCTCAAATAAATGTATCGACACTTTTAATATTTTTTCAACACCCTGTTCGCCTATTCGTTGACGGAATTTTATTAATTCTGTCCGATCAAATGGTAGTTCATGTTGGAAATATAATTCCCAGCAAAAATATTGCCAGTACGGGTTTTCAACCCACCTTTCCAATACGCTCTCGTCACTTTCGTTAAACATTCTTTTTAGCATTAGCATACCGGCTATTTTCCTGATCGGAATGCCAGGACGCCCATTATCCAGACAATAATAAACACTCAAATCTGACTCTAACGTGTCCCAGTCGATTTTCTGTGATAGCAACACTATCTCATGGTTTGATTTTATGAAATGCTTTATGGGCGTTTTGAACATTTCTAATTGGGGTGTTTTATCAATTTTGTCTAACATATTTTGCAGGATTTTTATTAAAAAAAAACCTTGCAATTTAGACTATGTATGCCAAACAACTTATTAACATTATAGAGTTAATAATCAACAAGTTGTGACCTTTTTCACGCTCGACTAATTATTTTGTTGATCCATAACAATTCAATTTTCGATTATAATTAGTCGATCCTTGCGAACGCCTTAACACGCTGGTTATCAACAGTAAAAAGTGTATAACTTATTGGTTTTCTATGTCTATAATTGCAAGGTTTTTCGTAATTTAGATGAAAACCTTGCAGAAATTATGAAAGGAAAACAATCAAGTCAGAGCCAAGTGAATTTATTTCGGCCTATATTAAAAGAGATTATTAATCCCAATCATGAGTTGGTTATTTTAGCTCAAACAATTGATTAGATAGAATTTGAAGATAGTTTTACTCCATTGTATTCACACACTGGCCAACCAGGAGTTCCCATACGTACAATGGTGGGATTATTGTTATTAAAAAGGATTTATAATCTGGGAGATGAAACAGTTATGGGTCAATGGCTTCAAAACCCTTACTTTCAATATTTCTGTGGGGAATCAGAATTTCAATGGAGTTATCCCTGTGATCCTTCAGACTTGGTGCATTTTCGCAAGCGTATTGGTAATGATGGATCTGAAATGATATTTCAGGTATCTGTTAAAACAAGGAAAGATGAAATAAAAACTAAGGATGTATTAATAGACACCACTGCTCAGGAGAAAAATATCACTTACCCAACAGACGCGAAATTATTAATCAAAGTTATCAAGTTGTGTAATAAACTTGCAAAAGATGAGAAGATTAATCAACGTCAGAGCTACAAGCAGACCATTAAGAAGCTATTGCTCAAACAGCGTTTTGCACATCATCCAAAGCGAAAGAAAGAAGCAAGAGCCGCATTACGAAAGTTAAGAACCATAGCAGGAAGGCTGGTTAGAGAACTGCAAAGGACATTGGGTGAAGAAGCATTAAAAAAGCATGGGGAACAACTGAATAACTGTAATAGAATAATTGATCAAAAAGAACAGGACAAAAACAAAATCTATAATAGTTTGCATGAGCCAAATACAGCTTGTATTGCTAAAGGCAAAGCTCATAAGAAGTTTGAGTTCGGTTCAAAAGTATCATTTGCAGTAGTTCCTGGAGTAAATATAATTGTAGGAGTCAGGAACTTTAATGGTAATCCCAACGATACCAATACGCTGGAACCAGCACTTGAGAATATCAAAAAGATAAGCGGAATCAAATTTAAAAATGCTATTGTTGATAGAGGATACAAAGGAAAAAAAGAAATTAACGGAACTACTATTGTGTCGCCCAAACCTCCAAATGCTAAACAGCCATACAGCAATGCTACAATGCGAAAGAAATGTAAAAAGAGAGCAGCTGTAGAGCCAGTAATCGGACATGTAAAACATGATTGCCGAATGGTGTAAGCAATAAATTACCTGAAAGGCAATATTGGCAATGATATGAATGCAAATTTAGCAGCAGCAGGCTTTAACTTCAGAGGATTATTAAAGAAAATCAAAGAAGCAATTCTTTGGGCGCTGTTTTCATTCAACTATATTTACAACCAAAGAAAAATTCAATGGTTATATTTGAGTTCATAAGGATCGACTAATTAATTGAATATGATCTGTTTGAATGAGAAGATGGTAGCGACTATTGAGACTCCGATTCTCCATATGAGTATGTACAGAAAGGATTACTTACTCATCGATATATAAGTCCTATAATTTAACAAGTTTAAGATTTGATATGCTTTTCAAACCCTCAACTTTCACTATATACTGACCAGGATAAAAATTTGCAATATCTATTATATGATCTTTGCAATTATTTTTGAAGGACTTATTATAACAAATTACCCCCTGCATGTTAAGGATTCTTATGTTTTTAATAATACTCCCTGGGTAGATTGCCTTTACATTAACAAAATCATTTGCAGGATTTGGGAAAATATTGAATTCATCCCTGTTATTATTAATGGCCACAGAAATAATCGTATCCTGAATATCTGTAGATTTAAAAAAATATTGCTTGCTATTATTGTCCTGAATATAGCAATCCAGGCAATGCGTTCCACTGGCCATTAAGGTACCGCCCTCAACAACGGAAAAACCTGGTTTAAGGGTGATTTTTTGTCCAACCATCTTTACATTTTCTGATGATTTTATACTTAGAGCGCGGTTGCCGGCAACCTCAATAATTCTAGCATTTAATGGGAAATCACTTCTTTTATTATTGTTGAGGTCTTTCTTAGAGTTTATATACAAGGTTTTATCACATAAATACTCGTTATCATAATAATAGTAAAACGAAGGATATTTATCATAATACCCATCCTTTCTTCCCTGAGAATAAACGATTATGTGATATTTGTTCATCTCTACCTTTGCCCCGAAAAGATCCCCCTCTATGCCGTTTTCAGGTGAAAAAGTCCGGTACCGGTAATAGTAGTCATAAGCATTACTGCGGAATAGTATTGCTGAGCCATTTGTTTTGGTTTTTACAAAATCACAATCATAATTTATTCCCCTGTTGCCTGCAATTATATAATTGTTTCTTTTTGACACACTGTAAGCATATGAATTATTACCAGGGCTAAAAAGTGTATTCATAAACGCAGGCTGATTGTTTTCTATTTTATAAAGATGTGCATATGAATTTTCAATACACTGTTCAGTTGCCATCATAATATTACCATCCATCGTTATGGTATTAACACCCATGCCAATGTATGAATCGTTATAAGGTAAAATATAATTTGCCATTACCCAATTATCTCCCTGGTACGTGTATACATCTGAATTTATTATTACCACATTGGAATTAATTTCAATTTTTGGTGGAGTCGGATGATCAGAAGGTGTATAAAAAAAGTAAACATATTGCCATAGTTCACTTATAGGATCATATTCCCAGAGAGTGATCTTATGCTTTTTTCCCTCCTCATTATATGCAGATATTATAACATGATTTTGATCTATCGCCATAAAATGGCCAAATCGCCAAAACCATCCTTGATTATAATCAGGATCCATGATAAGTTGTTGCTCTTGCCACAATCCATTCACTTTACTGAAACAGTGAACACGTCCTCTTAAATTATCTTCATAGGCGCAACCCACCAACAAATTATCGCCTGAAGCTACTATGTTGGTTATATAATTTCCAAGTTCAATTAATTGCGAAGGATACCATGGATGCGGGGTATTATCAATATCAAAATGAAAAACGTGAATTTTATCATCTTCTGCAACAAATAAAACATCTTCATCATCTAACAACTCAATATCTGATATTAAATTCCCGAAGGGGATTTCATTTCCTGCAGGTTGAATAACCTGTGTGTTTTGGATGATCTGTATGGTTTTTGTTTTTTGCCCGATAAATTTATAATGAAAATCATACACCTTTAAAGTAACAAAAAATATTCCTGACGAGGTATAAGTATGGTAGTAAGAATCAATATTAATATAATCGACCCCATCGCCCATATCCCAATCAAAAAAAACTGCCTGATTGTTACTGACAATGGATTCAAAATAAATCAGCGACCCAAGTATCCCCTCACCATCCCATTGATTATTGGCTTCGTAACAATACCAGCCAAAATCCACTTCCGAATTAATCCCGGAGGATTCCGCTATTTGAATAGTTTTTGTAATGTCTTCCTCATCTGTATAACCCGGATTTAATGTCAGAGTGATATCATACGTTCCCGGATCCTCATAAAAATGTAAAGGTTCAAAATCAGAATTGTTTGTATTCTCGTCACCAAAATCCCATCTAAACTCCTGAATTGGACCGGAGGAATAGTTATAGAAATCAATGCGATATGGTGGAGAATTTGTTATTTGTTCAGAATCAAAATCGGGTATTGGTGTAATATTATATCCGGCCGGATAAACAGTGATCATTTTATTTTTTATTGTAAGATCGGAATCGTCTGCTTTGTTAACCTTTAGGCAAATGTCGAATTGAACCGGATCATCGCTGGAATTATAAAATGTATGCACTGGGTTTTGTTCGTTTGTAGGTCCCTGCATATCTCCAAAATCCCAGATCCAACTATCGGGCTCACCGGAAGAGAGATCCACAAATGATATGGTTAACGGAGAATGACCATAAAGATCTGTAAAACCATCACGCAAAACATCATTATTATTACCATCCTGCATTTGTGCATCGAATACAGCACGCAGAAAATCACACTCGCCACAGAATACGAGTTTATGGTCTTTATCTGTATGACCTAGAGGAGTTTCATAAACCCATACGCCAGATCCATCTCTATATGGTAATTCTTGTACATTTCTATTTTCTCCATCTTCTTCGATATCAAGGTCTAATACTTCATGTTCTTCTGTTTTATCAACACCACTGATATGAAGGGGATATTCTGTTAATGCCTGTTGGGGAGGGAACAGGTTATGTAAATCGTCTAACGGCATGATACAGTTCCATGTCCTGGCATCATCCGAAACCTGCGATAACTCATTGGAATAGCTGGTATTTTCAATTTCCAGATGTACATTATGCATGGCCTCGCTCATTTCAACAATAATTTCAATGTCGTAATCATATACACCGAATTTATATTGATTTGATTGATCTACCTTCCGTACTAAGAGAAAATACTCCCATGGTGGATTTGGTTGTGTAAATTGAATTGAGGATGAATATATTTTTCCCCCGTTTATTATTTCCAACCTTTTTACATAAGGTTGAAAGTTATCGAGAATTACCTGAGTGGATTCAGGGGGCGATTCAGCTCCCATGATATCTTTTACTTTAAACTGAATATTATAGTTACCATCAGGGTATACTGCACTTTCGTTAACCTCAGCTTGTACAAAATCAGAACTTTCATTTTCTATTGTATTCCAGTGGAATTTGAAAAAGTCAATGCTGGGGAATATGAAAAATGGATATATTCCTTCTTCAACTGCCTGAAAAAAAAGATCTTCATTATTACCATAAATATATTTAACTTTGTCAGTACAATTTTGTTCTTCTCCATCATTCTTGGAATACTGGTAATGTTTTTTAAAACAAATATTATTATTGAATAAAAATTGACATGAAACAGAGAGGTGATCAATATCTTTATCACCTAATGAAACGGCTTTACCTTCAAGAATTACTTTTTTACCATAAACCAGATTACTTTCAAAGTTTGTTGCTAAACCATTTTCTTCCTTTTTTACTGCAATATGCGGCAATCCCGGGGGGCCATCATCCTGGTGAGCAACATATTTGAAAGGATTTGTAGTGCTAAGGTTTGCCTGATAATCCAGATGCAAATGATCATCATCTTCAAGTGGGGCACCATAGTCTCTTGGGGTAAAAATCCAAAATGATTCACCTAATTCTACCGACTGTTTTAATTCAGTCCACGATTCACTTTTATCATCATAAATGTCAATACAGGGATCTTGATATTCAATAGTTCCAATTACATTAATCAATGTCCAATTATCATTACCAAGATATTCACGTAAAAAAATAAAGTTATCAAATAAAACATCTTCTCCAAGTTGTTCACTAAATACATTTTCCACATATTCCCATGTGAAATTATCTGTGTTTTGAGTTTCAACATGCATATACCTCCAATTTCCCGCTTTTATAAAAGCATAATCTTTGGTCCAAGATCCGAATCTTTCAATCGCACCCTGCTCAACAGCATATGCTTTCTCCCCCCTATCTAAATCATAATCAATACCGTAATGAAACCTCTGTGATTCTCCCACCATATTTCTTGGCCCATAATCACTATTAACCATACCAAAATCTGCTGTAGAGTTAGTTATAGGATCAGGTAGCGACTGAGACATTGTCACATTTGCTATAAGTAAACAAAGTAGAGTAATATATAAAATAGATATTCTTTTCATCGCGATAATACTTTAATATATGATTTGGCATTGACCTTTTACTAATTCGATCTTACATTTCCGGACTTTACTTGGAATTTTAGCCATATTTAAGTATTGGCCATTAATGTCATAAAAATTAAATATTTGTTGCCCACCTGAATATGTGGATACATATATAGCACTGTTATTTTCATCAATAAATCCCCATTTATAAATACCTAACACTTGATCTTCAGATTTTACATTTCTAATAACATTTAATATTTTATGAGTTTTAAAATCTTTAATGTACAATTCAACAATGGAATCCCTAACGCATTGCAAATACCTTTCTCCATTATTGAATATCGAAATACTGAATTCTGGCGATCTTTCAAGTGACCACTGCAAGTTTCCGCTATTATCCCATACATGGACAGTATCATTTACCAATAAACTAAAATACTGTTCATTACTAGACATTGAGTATAAATATGGCCTAATATTTTCGTATTTTTTATTAAAAACCATACCCTGTTCTTCGGAGAATAAAATAACGTAGTAAACATCATTCTCAAGTGCTGATTCATATTTAAATATAAATGTTTTATGATGGTTACGTGTAACAATTAAAGGTTCAATATTTTTTAAAGCAAATAATTCTACTCCTTTATTGTCTAATATAAAAAACTCCTGATTATTAACATCGCCACAATTAATAAGCAGATGGCGCCCATTCTGAGAAATTAGGGCTGTAAAAGAGAGATTAAACTCCTTTTGAAAAAGTATATTCCCATGTGAATCATAATAAGAGACTTTTGAATTATAGCTTTCCCACTCCAACACTTCGACTAAATATAGATAATGTGATAATGAGGGGCTCACATAAATCCATTTTTCAGTTATTTCATATATAGAGTCATTATTATAATCATTTTTAATATATCTGCCTGATTTTTCAAGCATCCTTCCTTTATTTACGTCCACCTCAGCCAGATTCACATCGAACCCATTGACATTCACAATTTTGGATTCTTTTTGAGAAAAACCACTGATGATCAGTGTTATAAAAAAGAGAAAACAAATACATTTTTTCATATTTCAATTTTTTTACAAACATGGATATAAACAAACACTCCCAGTATAGCATTTTTGCTGGCCGGTGTTTTCATTTGTAAGTGTAATTACATAAAAATACCATCCCGGAGAGGACTGAGTTCCTCCCGAACCAATACCATTGTCCCACAAACATTTGGTAATATTTTCTTCTATCGTAAAGTTTTCATCTTTGATAGTTACTCCCCATCTGTTTTTAAGAAGCAAATGGCCATCTGTGGCTCCTGTAGTTTTAATACACCATTCATCCAAATGCCCATCCCTGTTTGGTGTAAAAATATTTGGTATCCATGCACAAATACCGCTTTCATCCAAAGTTGATTTCGGAATCAGATCATTAGTAAAAAGTGTATCAGCACCTATATTCTGAGATTTAACAGATAAACTTGATAAAAGTACTGCAATGATTAGGAATAAAAGATATCTGATGCTGTTCATTTCAAATTCTTTTTAATGTTATCAATTTCTTCCTGTTGCTTTATTATGTATAATGTCAGCTCTTCTATCTTTTCTAACAACAACCGGTTCATCTCATAAACATTTATCCCATCTTTGATCACATCATCGGCTGAAGGCATTCCCGGGAGGCGGCCATTTTTTTCAACATACCCAGCTAATTCGCTAACCGGCATCAGATCGTACCCGGATTTGAAAACATAATCAGGCCAGTATCCGTTTTTATCGAGGCAATTGATCACTACTTCTTCAGAAGTTAAACCGCCTTCAACAAACAACCTGTGAGAACTACCGACCGCTGGGGTGGTATTTCCTATGCTTATCTTGCCATTTGTATAAAAATTCATCAAGTTGCTACTTGCCCCTCCATTACTCATCATAAACTTTCCCAGTCCCGATTCTTCCAAAACCATACCAAAAGCATTCTGTGCATCTGATATCCAGATTTCTCCGGTATTGGATTCTGATGATTTAAACTGAATCTTTTTGTCGTTTGTGAAAGATATGTCCATTTTTCCATCAGGCTGGTCTGTGCCAATACCAACGTTTCCATCTTGATCAATAAAGATACCTTCCGTGGACTCTCCGTCATTTTTTATCCAATTATTGCCGGTTATCAGGTCCTGTTCCATAAAATGATTTCCCATATTATCATATAACGGAATATTATCATTGAATAATTCGCCATCACTATTGGCAAAAACCAATTTATAATCCCCTGAAAGCTCAGTTAATGAGCTTACTCTTAAAGTCCCTTCTATATCCAGTGTTGCTCCTGGTTCCTGTACACCTATTCCAAGATTTCCGGTAATATAAGTATTGCCAGTTACATGTAATTTTTTTAACGGATTAGAAGTACCAATGCCAATATTACCGGTATTATTATTATACAAATCGTTCCCATTTGTTAACCAGTCACCATCATCAATTAAATCCTGATCTATCCAACTTGAATTTCCAAGCGCATCACAAACCAAAAGCCGTCCATCGGCTGCATTTGTCGGCATGAGAAATCCATCAGTAAGAATGTTGCCACAAACTTGTAATTTTTGCTTTGGGTTTGTACAACCTATCCCAATATTTTCACCTTCGTTCATTACCATTATATGATGAGAACCAATATAAAAATTCAAATCTCCGGTTGTCCATCTGATCGTACTACCTGATCTTGTAAATTCTAGTTGTTCCTCAAGACTTATGTTTCCAGAAACATCCAGTTTTGATTGAGGATTGGTATTACCTATACCCACAGAACCATTTTGGTTAGAAAATAATATCGGATCACTACTGGGTCCCGGAAGCTCAACCAAAATGTCTCCCACAACATGGAGCGAATGGTTTGGATTAAGTACTCCAATTCCAACATATTTGTCTGCAACTAACGACATCACAGGCATGTAATCGCCGGTTATATCCTCTAAATCAAAGTCTAATCTTCCTACCTGTCCATCTCCCTTTCCAACCATTATTAATCCCTGTTGGTCAAAAATAAGATTTTTCTTGAGAGCAATACTACCATTAACATGAAGTTCCCACACAGGTTGTATGGTATTAATTCCAATATAACTATGCTCAGGTTCTTCATAAATGATACTTGGCCTAGGACCACCACCATACCCGGCTTTTATTATGTAATTTTCAGGTACTTGTGCAAAAACAACATTATTTATGGTTAACATAGCAACCATCAATAAGAAGAGATAAATAAGCTTTTTCATGTTTGTAATTGTTATGGTCAATAAAATTGATTTGTTGAGTCCACTCCAAAAAGTCGGAGTGGCAGATTTTTTTTAAAATTTTATTTTGCCTATTTGTCAAAGAACGTTTGAAACAATAAACAAAGTGGCTCACATTCTATCTTTTTATCAAAAACTTGCGATAGATTAGGCTTCGCTTCCAAGTTCATATTTTAACAATAGTTCGTTAAGTTTTAATATAAATCTTTGACAATCAGGTAAATAAGTAAGAAAAAATTAGGCTATGTCCTTGATAATCAGTATTTTAGCTGTTTTTCTTAAGCAGTGCAAAAACCATGATTATCAAAGGACAAACCGAGTACGAAGATCATATAAAAAAAGCATTAAACAAAATGCAAAATGTAAATAAATGGCAATACTACTTAAAAACCTAAAATAAAAGTAATGAAAAGTGATATAAAAAGCTTATTTTTAATGTGTTAAAGCAAATAAAAGTATCCCCTCAAAAACCTGTTAATTAACAATTGGCTGTTAATAAAATTTAGCATAGCATAAACAATTCAAAACAATAATTCAAATTTTTGCATCGAATTATAACGTTGGCTTATCAAACTTCATGACAAAAATACATTAGCCCAACTTAACTGGCAAATTAACCAAGTATTGGGAAAAATTGACGACCCATCAATAAAAGCGGTTTTCAATTTACTGGTCAACGTAATAGAAGAACAGTCCACGACCATAAATGAACAAAAGAAAGAAATCCAGCAATTAAAAGACGGGATAAACAAATTAAAAGGGGAACAGGGCAAACCAGTCATAAGGCCAAAGGATGAAAACAATGATATATCATCAGAGAAGGAGCGGAAAAAAGCAACAGGTGAAAAAGGGGTAAAAAGGAAAAACAAGGATTCCGTTAAAATAGACAGTGAAAGGAAGGTTTATATCGAAAATAAGGGGCAATTATCGGAGGATGCCCATTTTTTACGTTTTGAGGAATTGATATCCCAGGATATCAGATTGGTCAGGAGCAACAAAAAATATCTGTTGGAGGTATATTACAGCCCGTCAACAAAAAAAACGTACAAGGCAGAAACACCGGGAGAATATACAGGCTACTTTAGCACAGGCACCAAAAGTTTGATACAGGTATTGACGCACGTATGCGATGTTACCAACAGTAAACTGTTGCAATTGCTAAAGACATGTGGCCTTTCGGTCAGCAGTTCAAGCATATCGAATATCCTGTTGGAAGATAAAGAATTCTTTGACAAGGAAAAATAGGACATACTGAAAGCAGGGCTGTCAAGTTCTTTTTGCGGTGCGGATTCAACAGGTTCAAAAGAAAAAGGCAAAAGGCTGTATACCCAAATAATCTGCAACGGATACTTTACAATATTTTCAAGCATGCCAAGCAAAAGCAGGCTGGACATATTGGCTGCGCTGCAAGGGGAGCCTGAAAATGGCATATCCTACAGCTATAACAAAACGGCCAAAACATTATTGGGACATTTTAAGGTCAGCCGGCCGGACAAAGAAAAATTGTTTCTCTTGTTCAGCAAGACCAACAAAAGCGTAACACGTGGCGAACTCGACCAGATGGTACATGCCCATATCCCCGGGCTAAAGGCCCAAAAGAACATGTACAAGCGGGTCTGCGAATCATTGGCCATAGGTTATTATCATGAACAAAATGAATATCCCGCCATAAGGTATTTATTGACAGATGATGCACCGGAATATCAAAAGATAGCACTTTTGCAACAGGCCCTATGCTGGGTCCATGATGCAAGGGCATATAAAAAACTGATTCCCTTTATTGATCTCCACCATCAAGCACTTGATGGCTTCATGGATAAATATTGGGGGTTTTATGGTGAACTGTTAAAATACAAAACTTCCCCAACACAGGAAAAGAAACAAAAATTGGAAGGGGGGTTTGAAAAACTGTTCACAACAAAAACCAATTACTCGGTACTTGACCAAGGAATTGAAAAAACTTATACGAACAAACAAAAACTGCTTGCAGTCTTTACGAACCCCGGGCTGCCCCTTCACAACAACGCATCAGAACTTAGGGCAAGGAGGGTTGTGGCAAAAAGGGATATAAGCTTGCACACAATAAGCAACAATGGCACAAAGGTCAGGGATGCCGTAATGAGCATAATTGAAACAGCCAAAAAACTAAAGGTAAACTATATTGGATATTTGGATGACTTGATAAGCCGGGACTATAATATGCCAAGGCTGTCTCAGCTTATCTTTGATTCTTCCTGATGATCCTTCAATGCTCCTAATGCCTCTTTTTTGTTTTCATGGTCATTTGAATTCCCGGCATGAATGCCGGAGCTAGACATACCTTGTTTTATCTCCGCCCTGACTAGATTAAAGATTAAAAACCAACCATTTAGAGGGCTTTAGCCCCTCAATATTTGTTAATCCGAATTCATCGGGTTTGTTACCCCGGGAAGTAAAAAAGCCGCCTAAATAATTTAGACGGCTTTTCTTGCTGTCAGGTGATCACCTGACAGCACATTACGGTACATTTAGATCTAGGGGTGAGGCATTATCGCTGGATCACCACCTTTTTAACCACACGAACCTTGTCACTGTCAATCAACAAGTAGTAAATTCCTTCCTGCAAATTATTCAGACTCAGACTCTTTGTGTGAATCCCATGAAGGTGCACTTCTTTTTCTTCAAATACCACGGCACCTCGTGCATCAACAATTTTTAAATTAAGCAGGTCGTTTTGTCCTGCTTTCAGTTCAATGGTGAAAGTTCCTGTATTGGGGTTCGGGAATAGATTTACATCTAATTTGTAAAGATTCTCAGCTATGCCTGAACAATCATCGATGGTAACCACAATTGATTTTTCAGAAACACAGTCATTGGCACTTGTAACGATTACAGATATATCTTTTGTTCCGCTGAACCCGACACCCGAAGAGTCAACTTCAATGGTTTGGGTTGTTTCGCCTGTTGACCACTCCCAGGACTGTGCATCCGGATTTCCTGCATCAAGTGTAATAATGTGATTGTGACACATGCTTGTATCATTCAGGTTGATCGTGGGTAATGGATTCACATTCACGGTCATTGAACCTGTTTCCATACATCCTGTCTCGCTGATGGTTTCGGTAACTACGAGACCACCTTGCCCAACTTCTTCCCATGTAACGGTCACCTCATTGGCATTTGCACCTGCTGTGATAACACCACCTGTGATACTCCATTCATAGGTGTGGCCTTCAACAAAAGATGTGTTGTAGATAACATCAGCCTCACCCATACAGACATCATCATTACCGCTGATGAGTGGTACAGGCACTTCATTAACCGTTACCGGATAATCGACTGTGGATTCACATAATGTTTCATCGTTGGTTTCTGTCAGGGTCAGCAACCCTTCACCCGGTTCATTCCACACCACAGATATTTCATTTGTTTCCTGGCCTTCAAGAATTTCTCCCCCGGTGATTTCCCAATAGAAGGAAGAGCCAACAGCCATTGGTGTGGTGTATATTATTCCTTCCACATACTGGCAAGCTGCTTCCGCACCCGATACCTCAGGTGATGGCAATGGGTTGATATCAATGGTAAATTCACTTACGGCATCCAAACAGGGTTGATTGCTTGCCGTAAGCATCAGGATCACATTTTCCTCCAGGATGTCATTTTCGCCCGGAGTGTAAACCGGCAACAGGATGGTAGCATCGTTGAAAGTTCCGTCACCGGTTGTTGACCAAAGCAGTGCACTGTAATTTTCTGCTGAAGCCATGGTTACTGCGAACTCTTCCCCTTCACAAATTGAAGCATCATCACCGGCATAGGCTGTTGGTGCTGTAATGATCGTCAATGTCATATCATCACTAACATCTTCCCGGGAAGGGCCATATACCATGAGGGTTAAGGTCACTTCACCGGCGTTGATGTCTTCTTCACCAGGTGTATAAACAGGGGTTAATATGGTATTATCATCAAAAATTCCTGTGCCTGAAGTTGACCACTCAACAGAGATATAATTGGTTGCAGAGCCTGTGAGTGGGCATTCCTCATCTTCACAAATAGAAGCATCAGGCCCGGCATAGGCTGTTGTAGCAAGTTCAGGAGGGAATGAGATAAAATCGATCCAACCACAATCCTGGCCATTGGATACGGAATAATCTTTATCGTAAACCCATGTAAAAATATGAGGGCCGGCAGTTACAGGATAGGCTGCTCTTTCCCAGCCAACTTCACCTGCCCATTGCCCCATCATATTGTTATCAATATAAAATTGAAGGTAGTCATAACTGGCTTCTGAGGAAACCTTATAAAAGAAGGAAATGGTATCATCAGCCATAACATCGTAGGTCAGTGATAGCTCTGAGTTTTGCTGATCACTAATGTTTCCTGATTTAGCACAATAGGTTCCTTCATAGGGATTTTCGTCAGTAATATTCCAATCAGCATTGCCACCAAACTCCCAGTCATATTCTGCGAAGTCGCCTGTTTCCCAATTTTCCAAAATCAGGCCTACTTTCGTATTGAATGTTTTACTGGCAGCATACTCTCCTGCCTGAATATTGTATATCATATCCACAACGGTTCCAATTGCTATTCCTTCATCTACAGTTACATTAAATTCTGCTATTGTTACTTCTTCAGATCCAAGCATATCCTGTTCAAATGAACCATTGTTTATGGTTAAAAAACTACTTGTAGTTGTAAGTGTCCCCATTAACTCAAAGGCATCACTATGGCCACTGTTGATGGTAGTTATCAGGATGTCGGCTGTTTCCCCCGGATCCAGACGGCCGTTGTTATTGCCTGTTAAGTCTAAAATATCCATCCCTCCGATCTCAAGAAAAGGGGCATAGCCTGGGATTGTAATTTTACTGATCCAGGTCTCATTACCATCTGTTGCTATAATGTCAAACAACACAAAGTGCCCATCGGGAAGATTATCAGCTACATCAAAGGCAAATGCATCTTCAACCATCACACTCTCTTCAGCAGGCACTGTCCCGTAATCAGCAGTAGCTGTTGTAATGGTAACATATTCATCGTCTGAAGAAAGAGTAACCGTGACATTGGTGGCATCTTCCAGGCCAACATTCTTAACACTTAATGAAAGAAGGATCGATTCACCATAATCCATTAATCCGTTGCCATTTCCTGCTTCATCATTGATAAAAAATTCATCACGGACAATATACGGTCCTTCCAGGGGAATGACCGGAATTTCAGCCTGATATGGAAGATAGTTATGTGAGGATACAGATACCATTGCAAATCCCGGATCCTGGACGGGCTCGTCAAACTGGACAATAGCCATGCCTGATGCATCGGTATAAGCAACGCTGTAGATAGTCTGTTCTTCATTACTGATACAAACCAGGGCATTTTCAACCGGGCCTCCACTACCTATCACAGTCACTTCGTATTCAGTAAGTCCCAAGAAAAGCTGAGCGTCATGGTTAACGATCATCTCCGCCGGTTGCAAAGTCCATGGTTCCAAAGAGGCATCACCTAACCATAAATAGGTTCTGACGTTTGACCGTCCGTATGTACCATGCACATTAAGAACCGTAACATTGGCAAAATTAGTTATGTACCCAATATTTAAGATCCCATCCTGAAAAATAGCCTTATACATTTCTTTATCATAGTCGTGATTTGGTATTGTATATGATGGAATGATGGCCCCGTTAATCGCGATAGCTGCGACAGGTGATTTCATAAAGGATTCACACAGGCAATTTCCGGCATGAGCTACAATATCCATATTATCACAGCATACATCAAAGAGAACAAACAACCTGTTTTCATTTGTTAATTGCACGATGTGTGAATTGGTGAAACTACCCTGAGCCCCCCAATGGTAAAATTCTGTAGCGCTTCCATGACCCCTGTAGTTGAAAATGCCACCAGAAGTTGAATTTACGAACTCAATAATATCATCATTATTGGCCCCGGCCCCACCATAGCATTCTGTAAAAATGGGAGTCTGCAGTGCATAATCGAACGTACGAATCTGCTCTTTGCATAGCGTGTATTTATCCGGGTAGAGTTCTTTATGTGCAACCAGAATGGTATTTTCTGCCCAGTTTGTGGTTACATCCGGGTTGAAATAATGATCCATGAGTTTATCCATCTGAAGCTCAAGCTCTCCAAGATTATCATACGTAATCCTACCAATTGCCAGGTCGGCATAATGATCATCAGGCCCATCCATGCAGGAATACCAGGAATCTGAGTAGGAAGCATCTTCACCAGGAGGATCCCAATA
>JAGLWB010000214.1 GCA_023133655.1 Bacteroidales bacterium | reverse complement strand
TGGGCGCCGGTGTATGAAGAGAGGGGAAAGGGTTTTTCTATTGTGATCGGGCGTTCAGAAAAGGGAGTTGAAATCCTCCATAAGATGAAAAAAGAAGGCATTATTGACCTTATCCCGGTTAGCGTGGAAGATACTGTAAGAATGCATTCTCATATGTATGATAACAAGAAAAGGGGCGCATTTTTAAGGATACGAAAAAGAAAGCACCAGCCCGACTATAATTTGCCGTTTCCTGAAGGTATTGGGTTTAAACGAAGGTTCTTTGAGTTTGCCATGAATACCATTATGGCAATATTACGAACACGGTTTGTCACCTGGCTGGTTGATATCCTTCCATCGAACTTTGTTGGCAAGACATTCAATTCATTTAAAGTGTTCTGGAAAAGAATGACCTTCTCCGTTAAAAGGAAAGACCTGTAAATATTTCAACTTTATAGATTAATATCTGGCTGGCTTTTAAAAGTTAACCCTGTCTGTCGGGCTTCCTGCCAACGATATATTGATTTACAAACAAAAAATTTAGAATCCTGAAAGACCCAATTATTCGATCCAGCTTTAAAGAACCCTTAGGGCTTATGGGAATATGCAGGTATGGCAGAAATGATACCGGGGCAAACATAAACTTTTTATATTCCAGAAAGTCAAAACCACCTTCAAGAAGGTACTTTTTGAAAAGTTTTTTTGTCATATCTGTTTCATGATGATCCTCTTTAAGCAGGCCTAATTTGTTTGAAACATCATCCCAAAAGGGAACAGGACAAGATGCAACAAATATTCCTCCCGGTTTTAAAATTCTATTAGCCTCTTTAATGGCTTTTATTGGATAAGGTAGATGTTCTAATAGTGCGAGTGCCGAAACAATATCAAAAAAACCGGGTTCAGCTATTTTTGAAAGGTCGGTAACGTCTCCCTGGATCAGGTTAATGTTATTTCGCGCAAAAGGGGGGTGTTTGTCAATCAATTCTTGTGAAAACTCAACACCAACAAAGCGGCTATTGTTAAATATGTTTTCTATTTCATCAATGGTTTTTCCATCAGCAGACCCCATATCTAAAACATTTAATTTAGATGAGGTTTTTAAATATTTTATGGCAGCATCGACTACAACCTGTGCCCGCACTTTAAACCTGAATTTTAGTTCTGGTTTTACTTCACGATCATCAGCGTAATTGCTTTCTAATATACCCTTCATTCTATAAGTGATTGAATTATTATTGCCAAAAATAATAATAATAATTTACCTAACAAAAACCGTGTTTTAAAAGCAGGTGTGGAAAAATAAAAGTGCTTAAAAAATTTCCTACTTTTGCCTAATTGAATAACAGGGAGGATTTTAGTTAATAAAGTAGTGATTGTTATGATAAACGGGAAAAAGATTGTTGTCGTATTGCCGGCGTATAATGCCGAGCAAACCATCGGGAAGACCTATGATGAAATCCCCTTTGAAATCGTTGATGAGGTGGTGTTGGTTGACGATAAAAGTAGTGATAAAACAATAGAGATGGCCAATAAGATTGGGATAAAACATGTAATCAGGCATGTTGAAAACAAAGGATATGGTGGTAACCAGAAAACCTGCTACAACACTGCGTTGGAGTTGGGTGGCGACATTGTTATCATGCTTCATCCCGATTATCAATATACGCCCAAATTAATCCACTCGATGGCTTATCTCATTGCTAATGATGTTTACCACGTTGTTCTTGGATCCAGGATTCTGGGTAAGGGCGCTTTAAATGGCGGTATGCCGCTAATTAAGTATATCTCGAACCGGGGACTAACCCTTATTCAGAATATTCTGATGAACCAGAAACTTTCTGAATATCACACCGGTTACAGGGCATTCTCCAGAGAGGTGTTGGAATCTGTCAATTTTAACCAAAATTCAAATAATTTCGTTTTTGATAACCAGATGCTTTCCCAGATATTTTATGCCGGTTATGAGATTGCCGAAATCACTTGTCCTACAAAATATTTTAAGGAAGCTTCGTCTATTAACCTGAAAGACAGTACCGTGTATGCACTTGGTGTACTTGGCGTATCTTTCAGGTATTTCTTGAATAAATTAGGAATTATTCGATCTGAGATTTATTATAATCGACAATTAAATTAGTTATCCCCCTGGTGTTATGAAGAAAAAACGCGTTTCCCTTATTGTGGTCATTTTTTTAAGTGCAATCATTGTATACTTCAATTTTTCTTTTCTCCCAATTAATGCGCTGTCATGGGATGTTTTTGGGTATTATCTATACCTGCCGGCTACGTTTATTTATCATGATCTTGGATTGAAGGATGTTTCAATTATTCATGAAATTATTGAAAAATACAACAATACGACAACCTTCTAACAGGCGATCAGGTTGCCTTCAGGTGATTGGGTGATGAGATACACCATGGGTATGGCTGTTTTATACTCGCCTGCTTTTTTTGTTGGTCATATCGTTGCCGGAATGTTTGGATTTGCAACCGATGGTTTTTCAGAGCCTTACCAATATGCTGTATTGGTGGAGTCGATCATTATTACCATTTTCGGATTAATTTTTATGAGAAAGCTGTTGTTGGAATTTTTCAGGGACCGTATCACTGCAGCCATTCTGCTCGTACTCGTTTTAGGAACTAACTTTTTATATCATAATGGTTTCTTTGCAGCCAATTTAATGAACCACAATTATCTTTTCCTGCTGTACGCAATGCTACTATTATTTACTTTTCGGTGGCATAAAACATACCAGGTTAAGTACATGGTTCTGATTGGTGTTGTTGTGGGGCTCATTGTTCTGAGCAGGCCCCCGGAACTGATCTGTATACTTATACCGGTTTTATGGGGGATAAAAAACAAAACATCACTTAAGGAAAAGCTTAGTATCCTGCAGAAATATAAATTTCAAATTGTTCTTGGGGGGGTAATCGCTTTTGCCATTGGATTTGCCCAGCTTGCCTATTACAAAATATTTACAGGGAGCTTTCTTTTTTATACGTACGGCGCGGACCCGGGTGTAGGTTTTGATTTTTTAGCACCACCGACCCTTCCGTTTCTATTCGGCTTTAGAAAGGGATGGCTCATTTATACCCCAATACTGATTTTTGCCATCATAGGTTTCTATTATCTTTATAAAAGAAACAAGCCGATTTTTTATTCTCTCTTTATATTTTTTGTAATCAACCTTTATATTGTGTCAAGTTGGTTGACCCACGGTGCATCCTTCAGTCAAAAAAATATGATTCAGTCATTTGCTATTCTTGCTATTCCACTGGGTTATTTATTCACCTATTTAAGAGAGCAAAGACGTTTTGTAAAATTCAGTTTTATATCCATTTTTGTACTATTGATTCTGTTAAATTTATTTCAGACATGGCAGATCCTGTTTGGTGTCCTTCACCCGTCACGCATGACGCGTGCCTATTATTTTGCAATTTTTGGTAAAACCCGGGTACCGGAAAACAGAAAGAAATTGTTGTTGGTTGAAAGGCAGGTTACCTACGATGAGGTATTTCAACATCAGGAAGAGTATAACGGGCGGATACTACAAAATCTGGACTTTGAAGATGATGGAACAGATTATGCCGGCAAGTATTATTCTGATTTCGTTGCCAGATCAGGAAAGACCTCACTACGGATGGACAGCACCAACATCTTTTCACCAGGTATCACAGCGAGGTATAGAGATATTACCGATAACGATCATGCATGGATAAGGGCGAGTGCATATATTTATCCGGTTGTGGATCCAAAGGCAAACCCATTGGCCATGGTGGTTACTTTTCAGCACAAGGGCGCCAATTACAAATACCGGACGGTTAATATTGAGAACCTGGATCTGAAGTTAAATGAATGGAACCGGATCAGCCTTGATTATATGACCCCGTTTCCCCGATCAGGCAAAGACAATTTATCGGTGTACATGTGGCACAGGGGAAAGCAGGAGATATATATTGACAACCTGCAGGTTGAAGTGTTCGAACGGAAAGAGTAAGAAATATGACTAATCCCATCCTTCAAGACAGGGATGAAAATGCAACAATGAAATAATGAAAACAAAAATACGTTTATTGTTTTTTCTTTTTTTGGGGGCCTTTCCGGGTTTTGCACAGGATCAAAGCCATACTGGCGACACGTTGGATTATATTTTTATGGGGCATATTTACAAGCACTATACAGCAGGCGATAAAATTGATCCACGAATCGTGCAACTTGATATGTCGGAATATGAAGGCATCTGGCTGGGAGGAGATGTCTGTTCTGAGGCGCTATTAAGATACTCAACCATTCAGTATATTGATTCAATTTTTGATCTTTCCAGTCCTACAACTTACTGGGCTCTTGGTAATCATGATGCCCGTAATGGAAATTACGACTGGCTGAAAGAATTTACTGCCAGAGACACCTATTTTGCGCATTTCCATAAGGGCATTACGGCTATAGTAATGAATACCAATTTGGTTCCTACTGATTGTGAAAATGTTGATAATCAATACCGAATGATCAAAAAAGTTTGTGATACCATTCAACAATCATCGCATCTGGTCCTGATCATGCACAGCGGAATTTGGAGGGGTATTCCAAACCTTCCGCCACCGGCAACATATGCGCAAAGCGATTTTATTTATTGGAATGCAAATTGCGACTCTGTGAATAGTACTTTTGTTAATGCTATTTATCCACTGCTGAAAGGAGTGAAAGAAAAAGGAATAGAAATAATTTGTATTCTTGGAGATATGGGCGGTCAGCATTTTTATATGCCATCTGTTGACAGCATTCACTTTATGGGCTGTGGTTTATCTGAAAGCAATGTGGATGAGGTCCTTATTTTTAATTATATTCAGGATCAGGGTGTCATGAACTGGCAATTTCACAACCTTGATTCTTTACTGAGTGTTCAACAACACAAAGCCGTCAGTTCGTCTAAAAACCAGTAGTTTTTATTAAAATTTGATCAAATATAAGCCGATTTAAGGGTGGTTTAAAAAAAGCAAAAAAATTATTACTGTACTATAATCTTCTGCTCAAAACATTGCTTGTCACTGTATAATTGTACAAAGTATACTCCGGGTTTCAGTTGAGCAGTTTCAATTTTGTTTACAATATTCTTTTGGATCAACCCTGTATGGATTAATTGACCATGTAAACTAAATATTTTCATGTTCAAATTACATTGCAAACTATTTTCTATTTTAAAATACTCCTTGGCAGGATTAGGATAAATCTTGATTTCATTTTTCATGACCCATTCAGGTGAGGCAAAAATTGAAAAATCAGTTAATTCTCCAAGTGAATTAGGATCATCCCCATTAATTGCCACTAAATTGTAGTGAACAGAATTTTCGTACACATCGGTTATTATTATATTATCTCTAATGCCGCCACCCATCCCAGAACCGATAAGTGTTATGTTGTCAAAGCTGTGATACATATAAGGTGACACTTGATCAGTACACCCCAGGTCTCCTGCGTAGATTGTGATATTATTAGGAAATGAAAGCAATAGTGGTTTGATTACAGTATCAAAATTTGTTGATCCCGGATAATGAGGTTCAAAATTAATATCAATATTCTGGTATTCATTACTTGGGCTCCACCAGATCAATTCGTGCATGAAAATAAATATATTGTTAACAATAGTATAATTACTATCTAAGGTGTTAGTTAGAAACTCTAATTGAGATCCACTAATGTTCCATGAATCCAATCCGGGTGTTAATACAATAAACAAATCATTATTATGTTCGAAACTGAAATAATAATCCCCAAATCTATTGACAAATTCCGCCCCTATATCATGATTGCCCGCAGCAATATAGACCGGCATATTTAGCTTATCAATATCTACCTGAGCTGAATCCCAATATGCTGCGGTTCCGGCAACTACTACATCCCCGGTTAAAAACCCAAGCTCCATATTGGGATAATTATTTGTAGTGGGAATATAATCAACAAAAGGATAATGCAGACCATAGTGTGGGCTATTAGGATTACCGTAGGTATGACCCGCCGTAAAAAAAGAATAAATCGGTATGTCATTTTGTGCGTTTAAGTTTCCTGGCAAAATCAGGACAAATAGATATACGACTATTTTTTTCATGATGTTAAGTTATTATTTTACCTCACCCCAACCCTCTCCGCCAGCTGGCGGAGAGGGAGAAATTGGAACCCCCAAGGCAAAGCCTCAAGGAATTATTTGATTAAATACAACGATTGGTATAAACAGCGTTTTAATGTGGTTTATATATTGAACCTGTTGCACAACTCACCATACAATGTTAGTAAAAATTGACGAATACAGCTATAGCGCAAGATATATTTTATTACCTTTAAAATAAAAAATGCAAGAAAAAAAGACTACAATGAAAAATTGTTTATGAGCTTCCATCTCTGTTTTTTGGGGTATGACCCGGATGAGGAGATACCCTGGCATAGTACCATAAGCCGCACGTCCGGTTCTGCGAGGGGATAGGTGGAGTAATCCGCTATTCTATCTCAATTATTTTACAATAAATTGCCCGGCATAGGTTGTATTAGGGGGGTCGTGAAGGTTGATTTGGTAAACATATGCTCCGGCAGGCAATTGTTCTCTTTTAAAAAGGTATTGTGGGGCGCATATATCATGCACCGCCCTGACGAGTTGGCCATTATTACTGAAGATCAACAAATCAAATCCCTTAAAGGCATTACTGTCGTTTACCAGAAAGGTGGCGAAGTCAATTATTGGATTTGGAAACAGAAAAACAGTATTATCTTTAATCTGTAAGTCATCCAAATTTCCAAACAGTTCGAAACCACCCATGCTGTCAACTTTAACAAAATACATATCTATGCTTTCATCACTTTTTTCCAGGTTCCCTAACATAGCACACCCACCATCAGCAGTAGCTTTTACGCTGTGCCCATAATCGGAATAGTCTCCACCGATTGTAAGGCTCCATATCACTTCCCCTTGAGGGTTTGTTTTCATGAGATAAAGATCCGGGAGATTTTTTGCGCCAAAACTTCTGGTGGTTCCCAATAAATACAAGTTTCCATCTTCACCAATATCAATGGACGTTCCATACTCAAAATCACTACCACCATAAGTCTTGTTCCACTGC
>JAGLWB010000213.1 GCA_023133655.1 Bacteroidales bacterium | reverse complement strand
GGATTCTTTCCATAGAACTGCTCTTTAAAAGCATCGGAAGTGATCTTGGTACCAAGGCCTGGGGTTTCCTTCTGTGTCAATACAGCAACTTTATTGATGGTTCCATCAGGCAAAAATCCAACCATCACTTCTATTAATCCACTATATCCTTTAAAAGTATAAGAATGAATGGCAACGCCAATAAACTCTTCACCCTGGAGGGCGTAATTTAAATTGAGAGGCTTTTCTCCCTCTGCCGGTATAACATCTTTCATTGCCAGGCTATCAAAATCGGGTAACACCTCTTTGATAGCCTTTTCCTTTTTCTCTTTCTTCACCCTGGCAATTGGTTCAAGTGTGATATTATAAACACTTGCCAGGGCCAGTGAGCTCACAGCTGTTACCACCAACAGGGTTACGAACATATTCAGGAATGTTGACTCTTTTTTTGCCATTTATTTTTTATTACCTGTCATTATTATACTCAATGGTTGTTTGATCAAAAATAGTTCATTGGGATTAAAAAAAATCAATATTTATGTTTTTAATATCTCCCCAAACCTCTTCGGCTTAAATCCTTTATTGATTAGTGGGGTAAAGGCATTCATAATAAGAATAGCAAAAGAGACACCTTCAGGGTAAGCTCCCCAAACACGTATCAGCATGGTTATTAAGCCGGCACCAAAACCAAAAACCAACATCCCTTTAGCCGACATCGGTGAACTAACCATATCTGTTGCCATGAAAAAGACACCCAGCATCATACCACCGGTAACAAGATGAAAGAGCGGGTTAATATATATCCCGGGATTAATAAGCCACAGGATACCTGAAAAAACGACAACAGTTCCCAGGTAGGTGGCCGGTATATGCCATGATATAATCCGGCGGTAAAACAAATAAAAAGCACCTAACAGCAATGCTATGGCAGAAACTTCCCCAAGCGATCCTCCATGTTGGCCTAAAAGCTCAGTAACATAAGTTGGCAGCTCTGATGTCAACTCGGATATGGTTCGCCCTTCATCAAGGCCTTCTTTTAATATCCCCAGAGGTGTCGGGCCGGTTATCGCATCGGTGAGCTTCTCCGCAAACAGTGGTTTAGCAACAGGCCATGAGGTCATTTGAACAGGAAATGATAAAAGAAGAAAAACCCTGCCAACAAGAGCGGGGTTAAAGATATTCTTTCCAATTCCGCCATACGACATTTTAGCAATCCCAATGGCCACAAAAGCACCTACGATCATGATCCAGACAGGCAGGTTGCTGGGCACATTAAAAGCAAGTAACAACCCGGTAACAACGGCCGATCCGTCATTGATCGTAACTACGCCTTTGATCAAATATTTCTGAATCAGGTATTCGAACAGCAGGCATGCTGCTATGGAAACAACTACTAACTTAAGCGCATCAAAACCAAAAAAGTAAATCGATACAAAGAATGCCGGAACAAGGGCGATGACAACACCAAACATGATCTTCTGTATTGACTGTTCCCCATGGACATGCGGTGATCCTGATATTGTAGGTAAAATCATATCCTATTTTTTCCCTCGGTTTCTAATCATTTGTCCAACTCTGTTCTTCCCTACACGGATGTAATCCAGTAAGGGCCTTCCTGATGGGCAGGTATATTGACATGAACCGCATTCCATACAATCCATGATGCCCTCTTTCTCCGCATCCTCCAGCTCTTCATGCTGAATCAGGTTTGACAACAAATAAGGTTCAAGCCCCATCGGGCAAACTGTAATACATTTCCCACACCTTATGCATGTTTGAACCACAACTCTTTTTGACTCCCTATCAGTCATTAGTAAGATGCCTGATGTTCCTTTTACTACAGGGGTATCAAGAGAGACTAGCGCCTTACCCATCATCGGGCCGCCACTGATAATTTTACCGGTGTCCTGTGGCAGCCCTCCTGCCTGATCAATTAATTCACTGATGGGTGTCCCCACCCTCACTAAAAAGTTGGCTGGCTTATTAACTGATTTTCCTGTAACTGTAACAACCCTTTCAAAAAGAGGTTTATTTTTCTGTACTGCTTCATAAACGGCCAACGCAGTACCAACATTATTAACAACGCATCCCACTTCAATAGGCAACTTACCGGATGGCACTTCTCTGTTAGTCAATGCTTTGATAAGTTGCTTCTCCCCTCCCTGGGGATACTTAACCTTAAGCGTCTGAACTTTTGTCCCTTCAAACTTATCTGCTAGGTCAGTTAAATAAGTAATCGCATCCTTTTTATTATTTTCGATTCCGATAATGGCTTTCTTTACACCAAGTCCTTTCATCAGAATTGTCGTTCCGATCATAATTTCCTCGCCCTTTTCCATCATGACCCTATGATCAGATGTAAGGTAAGGCTCACATTCTACGCCATTAATAATCAGCAAATCGGCTTTTTTTCCATCAGGAACCATCAGCTTCACATGAGAAGGAAAGGTAGCTCCACCCAAGCCAACAATACCCATTTCCTTCAATTTTTCAATGATCTCTTTTGCAGAAAGAGGACAGTCGCGTTTGATTTGTTCCGACCTGTCAATGGTATTATCCCATTCATCTCCATCCACATCAATTACAATAGCTTCTCTTTTGTAACCGCTTGTATCGATCACTTTATCAACTTTCATCACTGTTCCGGAAACAGAGGAATGAAGATTAGAAGAGATGAATGCTTCGCCTTTTGCTATTAGTTGTCCTGCTTTGACGATATCACCTTTTTTCACCAGCACTTTTGAGGGTGCTCCAAGATTTTGGGATACAGGAATAAAGACTTTCTTTGGCACAGGCAGAACATCAATCGGCTGATCTGATGATAACTTTATTTCTTCGGGATGAATCCCACCCAATTTAAATGTCTTTAACATTAATTTTTTTATACTTATTACACAACAACTTTATCCACCTCTTTTTCAGAACTATCTTCTTTTACTTTCCGCAGGGGAAAATTAATTTCATGGATAGCATCTGTAGGGCAAACGGGAACACACTTTCGGCACAACTTACATTTTTCAAAGTCTATATATGCCAGGTTGTTCTCCAGGGTTATGGCATCGAACGGACACACCTTAACACACTTACCACAGCCGATACATGCCACAGAGCAATTCTTCCTGGCAACTCCACCTTTTTCCTCGTTAATACAACAAACATAAATCCTTTTGCTCTTCTTTCCAACATTTCTCAACTCAATAATATCTCTCGGGCAAGCTTCTACACAGGCTCCACATGCAACACACTTATCCTCAATCACAACAGGCAGCCCTGTTTCTTCATCCATATAGATGGCATCAAAGTTACAAGCTACCACACAATCATCCAGTCCAAGACAACCATAAGGGCAGCCGCTTTCACCTGAATAAAGGTTATGAGCAAAAAAACAAGTGGCAGCGCCATCATACTCAACTTTCTTCGGTGCATTCGTCCGCGTCCCATTACACCTAACCACAGCAACCTGTGGCTCTGCCATATCTGCTTCAAGACCCAGGATCCCGGCCACTTTACTCATCACATCATTTCCTCCAACAGGGCAATAAAATCCGTCCATATTACCGGCTTTCACGATCTCTTCAGCAAAATTCCTACAGCCGGGATAACCGCAACCTCCGCAATTTGCACCGGGCAAAACGCCCTCAACAGAATCAATTTTTGGATCCTCAATAACCTTAAACTTCTGAGCGACAAAAAATAAAATGATAGCTGAGACAATCCCAATAGCACTTAACGAAATAACGGCAAAAATCATGACATCATTCACGGTGCTTCTCCTTTCTTAATAAAAAACAATAACACAAGAAATAACTACCTAAATTAAAATAATAGGCAAATGTAAAAACAAATAAGAAAGTAGTGAATGAATTACTAAAAAACTTATAAACTACAATAGGGGAAAAATCTAACTATCTATTGTACAAGTACTTTACGGACTTTATTTTCAGCATTAGTAAATACTTTTAAAAAGTATACACCTTTAGGAAGGTTGGGAAAGTTGATTTCTTCATAAAACAACGCTCTGCCTTTTCCGTTCCTGGAAAAAACAATCTCTCCCAATTGATTTACCATCATAATTTCATATGGTTTTTGTTCAAGTCCACTGACTTTAAGTGTAAAGCGGCCCGTTGATGGGTTGGGGATGATTACGATATTAATTTTACCGGAAATTGGATCAGAAAAACCTGTACAAGGATCCAACATAATTTTTACTTTATCGGTATCCACATCATCACAAGGTAAGATGGGGTAAGCTGACAAGGTGAGTTCAACTAACTCATTTTGAATATCCCCCGGCCCGGGTGTATATGTTGCATTAAGGATGGTGATATCATCAAACACACCATCACCGTTTGTTGACCAGGCTATATAATCAGCATTTATCACCTCACCATTTAAGGTGACTGAAGTGTTGTAACAAATAGTGGTATCATTACCTGCAAAAGCTTCCGGGAGACGGATAATAGTAACATAAACACTATCCTGATCCTGCATTCCTTCTTCGTAACCTAAGGCAGTAACCGTTAAGCGAAACCCTCCATTTGCAATATCTCCCGGTCCCCTAAGATACCCCTGATGCATATAAACAGGAGGTGAAGGCAAGAAAAAACCATCGCCGGTTGAAGTCCAGAAAACAGATTTAATAAAAGTTCCCTGAGCATTTATAAAGATTGCAGAGTTTTCACAAATACTGGTATCATTGCCCACTTCGATATCAGGTGGCATAATAGGTCCAAAGTCAAAAGCACCGATGCGGGTTCTCCACCCACTTCCCATATATTCTTGCGTGTACCAAAAAACAGAGTCAGCAACCGGGTCAACCGACATCATGCTATAATCACCCCATCTGTTATAGGAACTCTGAGAGTTGGTTCCAGCCACCAGTTCCATTTCCGGGTAGTTCATTTCTCCCAGTGGAGCATCCGGCGAACGTCCGGTGTACCGGACTGAAGGGTATGTACTTGAACTGGAAACTGTATAACCTAAAGCAATGGTACCATAACCGTTCATAGCAATGCTCGCCATCCATCTGTGCTCGCTATCTGGAGAATATGTTCCTTGCTGGTAAATATACCAATCGCCATCATCTTTCCTCATTTCATACCATCTAACACCTGCATGTCCACCAACTTTTACCGTGTGATTAGTTAATAACACCTCATAGTCATCAAAGTTTCTGTATTGAAGCCGGTACATCAGACGATCACTAATGGAAGATAACCCCTGTCCGGTTCCTGGTTGCGGGATTCCACCCATATTAGGATTAAAGGGTTCTGTATCAAGTGAAGCTACAAGCGTATACGACGAATTACTTGTATTCTCCCAGTCCACATGAAACTCATAGATGTCGAGATTCTGGTTACTCCATGTATGCAGATGAGCAAAATAGTTAGGTGCACCTGCCGGGGGCAAAGGGCCATCAAGGTCAGAGGGCATCATACTGAAAGTTCCTGGCATATCGTAATAAACCATTTGTGCATCAGGATCACCAACCAGCATTTTATCTCTTTCAAAAGCTGTAACAGCAGCCCTTGTATATGATCCGAACATATTAAACGATGCATAGTAGGCATCTGTCCATACCCCAAACTTCGGATAATCGTTAAAGGCAGGAAATTCAAACGCATATCGATAATATGAACCCAGGGGGTCGCCTGTTTCAGAAATTGCAATGAGTTCCCAGTAAGTCCCGTTAGAGGTGTTGATGGCAAACTGTGTTGCAACCCAGCGGTCAGCAATCTCATCATACAACAAAATCGGATCGCCATCATTGGTGCCAGTCCATGGGCCAATAAAACCATCCCATAAAGTACTGTTATCAGCGGGACCATAAAGCTTATTGCCTTGTTTGTCATAAATTGCAAACGAGAGATTGATCATCTGAAAATAATGATTCGGGCCGACATCACCCTCTGTATCAGGTGGAAGTACCCCATTGACGTTACCAACACCATCAAAGTTGTAAATAGGTCCGCGAGTAGCTGTTGTGCCCATATGTTCCTGGGTAACCGGATCGATAACATCAGCAAATTTCGCCCTGGTTTCATCACTCGGCTGTGATTCAAGGCTTGGGTTCTTTATTATTCCATCTTTCCAACTCCTGTCGCGCTCGCCCGGAATTACAATCGGCATGTCTCTTAGCGGAGGCGTTTTATCAAAATATTTTGCAGTTGAAACAAGAGAAGGCTCAATTCTATTCTCCTGAGAAACTGAAATTATAACGAAAACAAACAAAGAAGTAATAATTAAAAAAAGATGTTTCATGATTTTAAAAAAATTTTAATGTAGCTAAATTACTGAATACTAAACTCAAACGTTCGTTTTATTTTATCTCTTTTAAGATAAAGAATTAAATAATATGGCCCAACCAGGGATAATGATATCAAACCTGCCAGCCCTTCATGATTCATTATTGAAACAAGAATAATCAATGATATGAATATGATCAAAAATGGGATAATATAACCCAGCAACAGCGCTTTTGTCCCTAAAGATCTTTTCATCACCACATTAACATTATCGCCTACTGAAAAACGCCCATCCTGATTGTTCTTAACATCCACCATTTTCTCCTGCATTTCTGCCATATTGCAAATACCTTTCACCTGACAGGATGAGCAAGCCGAAACAGATAGTATTTTCACTCTAATTATTTCCCGGTCAATTTCATCGACTATGCCCGGGTGAGATATTAAATCAGTAAGATCATTCATTTGACCACAAGTATCATTTACAGACTATCAATTTAATAATACATTTCCCGAAATCTCCAGTTTAGAATCAGGATTTTTAGGGTCATTAGATGTAACACTTACATGATATTTTTGTTCACCCTTCTTCCCCCTGCTAATATAAACTACTTTGATTATACTGTTTTCTCCCGGTTCAATTTCCTGATCTACAGATTTTGCTTTTGTGCAACCACATGTTGCTCTTACTGCCCGAATAATAAGTATTCTATTGCCCTCATTCTTAAATGGATAAAGATGAATAACTGTATCGCCCTGGTTGATACTGCCAAAATCATATGTTGCTTCTTCGAAACGAATGACAGGGGCACTGCCCCAATCTTCTTCGGACAAATTGGAAAAATCTTCTTTTATTGTAGGACTCACGAGGATTTTCTTTTTAGAACGTTCAATATCATTGGTCTCAAAAAAGAAATAATTTACAATTCTGCCATATTCACCTTTTAGAGGCGCATTGTAGGTAACTGCAATTTTCCCTTCAGTTTTGGGTGGCATTTCAGGTGGGAAGGCTTCACATGTTATGTATTCAGGTAAATTATTAAAATGAATAGTCATTGTATTGTCCCAATCATTATAAATAAAGATTGTATCAGCTTGAATATCATTTATGGTGATCCCGGAAAAAGCCAACCCAATATTCTTAAACCTTAAATTTCCGGTTTTTTGTGTATATTTCTTATGCATGGCGGCTTCATCCTGGGCTTTCAAAACTACTATAAAAGCCATTCCAATTAAAATCAATAAGATAGATTTTGCTTTCATATTTAATTTTTAGTTAAGTATCAAAATCTTCCTTGTAATCTGTTCATCACCTGATTTCATTCTCAAAATATACAATCCACTTGTAATCTTTGATCCATCTATTGCCCATTTAAAATGGTGCATCCCTTGATTGTACATTCCCTTAACTACAGTTGATATTTTTTCTCCTGACAGAGCGAATAAAGAAATATCTGTCATGCTGTTCATTGCTAATTCAATCGTAATATTTATTCCCTGCTTTTGTTCAAGCCTGAGCGGGTTTGGATATATTTCGAAACCACTAATTCGGGTTCTCACCATCTCAGGCACACCAATCGCTATATCATCCAGATCAATCTTAAAAGCGGAGAGCCCATAAGTTCCAACAAATAATGTTCGTTCATGAATTTTCATAGCCGTTACTGCAACATTAGCCATGCCTTCTGAAATACCGGCCCAGGAGTCACCCCCATTTTTTGTATAAAACACTCCTGCATCAGTTCCAACAAAAATTCTGCCAGGATAATCAGGGTCAAAATCTATAACATTGACAGGTATATCCGGCAGGTTACTACTAATGCTTATCCAATTTTGTCCCAGGTTGTTCGATTTAAACACATGTGGCTGCGGTTCATCCCATCTAAACCCTGAAACGGTGGTATAAACAGTGTTTTCATCAAATGGGTCGCAAGCAACTCTTGTTATCCACCTATCCGGCAAGCCTTCGGAGATTTCACTCCATGATCCACCGCCATTTACAGAAATATGAACATGCCCGTCATCAGTTCCGGCCATAACAATTTGAGGATTAACAGGTGAAACGGCAATAGTGGAAACTGTGTGGAAGGTACTGCCATCATCGCCATCAGTAAGATCCGTGCTCACAGCAGTCCAGGAGTTCCCTGCACTTTCAGATTTCCACACCCTGTAAGTTCCAAAATAGAGCGTACCGGGATTGGTTGGATGCATCGCTAAAGGTGACGACCAGTTTGTACGATCAGACGACATTGGCCAGGCAATGTAACTGAACGAATTTCCGCCATTAGTCGATTTATGCAATTGTCCCCATTGATATTCAGCATATATGATATTAGAATTAGTATAATCAACGAGTGAATAAAATCCATCGCCTCCGAGAATAGCATGCCAGTCGTGGATAGACCCTGTTAATGTCCGAATGGTGTTATTGTCCTGTGTTCCCCCATATATTCTTTCCGGGTTTAAAAAGTCCACTTCAAGATGATAAAATTGAGTAATGGGGAGATTATTGATTTTGGTCCATGTGTTGCCGTAATTACTACTTGTATAAAGTCCGCCATCATTACCTTCGACACAAAAACCAGTATTTTCATCAATATAAAGGGCATGGTGGTCAACATGAAAACCCCAATTACCCAACTCCTGCCAGCTATTTCCTCCATCATCCGAACGATATGAATAAACGCCCAAAACAAATACCCTGTTTGCATTTTCCGGGTCAACCCGTACCTGGCCAAAATACCAACCAAAATAGCTATTCATCCCCCATAACGGATTATCGAACTTACGAATCCAGTTTTCTCCTCCGTCGTCGGAACGGTATACCCCAACGATAGATCCCGGGAAATCATAAAAAGCATATAAGATATCCGGGTTTGCCAAAGAAATGTCAATACCAATACGTCCTGTTGCTGATCCTACCGGGAGACCATTGGTAAGCTGTGACCAGTTATCTCCCCCATCGGTTGTCATATAAATTCCTGAACTCACACCAAAAGACCTTCTGTAATTTCTACCCCTCATCCTTTCCCACATGGCAGCGTAAAGAACATCAGGGTCGTTGGGATGTTGGATAATGTCAATAGCAGAAGTTGAATCTGTGATAAAAAGGATTTTCTCCCAGGATCCTCCCCCATCAAGGCTCCGGTAAATACCCCTGTGCTCATCCGGTGTAAACAGATTACCACATGCAGCAGAAAAAATACGTTGAGAGTTGTTAGGGTCAACAACAATACGGCCTATATATGCAGAATTCTCAAGCCCGGCGTGGGTCCAGGTCGCCCCCGCATCAACTGATTTATAAACACCATTTCCAAAAAAGCTATAACTGGATGCGTTAGCTTCTCCTGTTCCGGCATAAATAATATTTTCAGCATTGGGGTCGATAGCCAGATCACCGATGGAGATCACATCAGTATCGGTAAAAATATTTTCCCAGCTTCCGCCTGCATCAAGTGTTTTAAAAATCCCTCCCGAGGCTGCTCCAATATACCAGGTATCTGGCGAATCAGGGTGAATGGCGATATCGGTAATTCGTCCTCCGGTATTAGTTGGCCCGGCAAGCTCCCACGAATAACGTTGTTCCGTCGACTGCTCATGAAGCACCCTGGCTTCCTTCATTCCGGCGAGGTAAGAGCTTAACTTAACCTCTCCGTACGGATAAGCACGTTGATTGGCCATCCACTCACCCGGAAAATACCCGGGCCCTGCATTGATTTTTTCATTCTGGAGCAAGGAAGTTAACCTGCTATTACGGATATCATTGTGATTACCTAATTGCAAAAAACTAACCGATAAAACAGTAACGATAATAATGATATGTATCTTTTTCAATTTCATTGTCTGATGGTATATTTTATTACAAAGTACCGAGGTGGTTAATATATTCTAACCTGATTAATTCATAAATTTTATGTAAAGAGCTATCAATAGCCCCGCCTTTCAAGGCGGGGATTAATAAGCAGGTAACACAGCCCTCTTCAAAATTCTATTAATCAACAAAAGTAATAGAATCAATGGGTTGCAAAGTTACAGAAATATTAGTTATGAGGCGGAGGAAACAGAACTATTCTTTTATTACATTTGTCATTCAGGGCACACACAAAAAATATAGGGCATTTGTTAGATGGTAATAAATTGAAAATGAGTACAACTAATAAAATATATAACGAATTGGAAGAGAAGTACGTTGAAATGCCAAACGCCCCATATTCCGTCCGTTGTGTTTCATGATATGAAGACGATGATATTAAAAAAAAACATATGAAGACCATAATTCCGTTTCTATTCATTCTTTTTCTTTCCAGTTGCAGCCTGCAAAATAATTCAAAGGATAAAGCATTTTGGATAATATCAGCACCTGCAGGAAATAAATTCACAAAAATTAATAAAACAGGAAAAACAGTGATCCCTAATGGCAGATATATTACGCCTGCAGGGAAAAGTATTGTTACTGCACCACATCCATACGGATTAACCCTGAGCCCGGATGGTCATACTGCAGTTACAGCCAATTCAGGAACCAATCCATTGTCAATTACTATTGTTCGTGATATACTTACACAACATCCTGAAGTACAACAGATACCTCCGGGTCCGGCTACTGACAACGGTATATTGGCTTCGGTATTTATGGGTTTGGCAATATCTCCCGACAATCAAACAATTTATGTTGCCGGAGGGCAGGAGAACAAAATATTTCTATTTGATGTCAATTCCGGAGAAAAGAAAGGAGCTATAGATTGTTCTTTTATTTCTGAAAAGGCGGATTATACCCACGGATATATAGGCGATCTTAAATTAACGAAAGATGGAAAAACACTCTATGCAGTTGATCAGATTGGATTCAGAATGGTCATCGTGGATACAAAAACCAAAACGCTTAAGCACTCAGTTCCTGTGGGGCGATATCCATTTGGAATTTGTCTTTCTCCTGATGAAAAAAAGGCTTATGTCGCTAACGTTGGAATGTTTGAGTATGCCCTGATAAAAGATGGATCCGGGGATGAATCAAAGGTAAGGCCAATTAGTTTTCCTGCTTTTGCCTATGGCTCAAAAGAGATGATAGAGGGAATAGAAAATGATACCATATTAATTCCCGGCTTGGGTGATCCAAATGCAATTGAAGCGTTTTCAGTATTTGCAATTAATCTTGAAGATTCGACAAATCCGGTAGTTGTTGCCAAAATCAAAACCGGGCATCTCGTTGGAGCATTAGTCGAAGATATCCCGGCTGTTGGAGGATCCAGTCCTAACTCGATGGTTGCAACCGGTAAATATGTTTTCGTCAGCAATGGAACCAATGATAATATCTCGGTTATTTCCATGGAGCAAGACACAGTGGTCAATACAATCTATCTCAAACCTGATGATAGAATAAGGCAGTTTCGGGGAATCATTCCTTTTGGCCTGGCGTTAAGCCCCGACCAAAAACGATTGTATGTTGCCGAATCGGGAATAAATGCAGTTGCTGTTATCAATGTTTCTGATTTAAAAGTTATGGGGCATATTCCAACAGGCTGGTTTCCTTCAAAGGTTGAAGTAAGCAACGATGGGAAAAAACTTATTATTGCCAACGCCAAAGGTTATGGTAGCGGCCCTAATGGAGGAGCAACTTTTAAACAAGGGCCTGAAGGAAGTTACATTGGATCGTTAATGAAAGGAACTCTTCAGGTAGTCGATATTCCAAGTGACGAACAACTCAAAGAAATGACAAAACAGGTCGTTTCGAATAACTTTAAATTTACGCAAGCCGATGATCCGGGTTTGAAAAGCAGGGAGAATAATCCGATTCCATTATTCCCAGGAGAGAGAAAAAGCCCAATAAAACATATTGTATTTATATCAAAGGAAAACAGAACTTATGATGAAGTTTTCGGGCAAATTGAAAAAGGCGAAGGTGATTCAACGCTCGCACGATATGGCAAAAAAGCGACATTTTTAAATAGAAAAAAAACAGACTCAGTTTCAAATGCAACAGTAATGCCTAACCATTTGGCCATAGCCAGACAGTTTGCCATTTCAGACAACTTTTATGTGGATTCCGATGTTTCAGCTGATGGTCACCGCTGGTTGGTAAACACATATCCCAATGAATGGTGTGAGACATCAACAGCGGCCAGTTATGGTGGTAACCGGAACTATCGGGAAAACTCAAATGCACCGGGTGTTTTCGCGATGAACGGAGCGGCAGGAGCCATTTATCCGGAAGATTATAATGAAGCAGGTTCCATGTGGGATCATTTAGAACGCAACAAAGTGAGCTTTTATAATTTTGGATTTAGTGTAATGTTTGAACCTGCACTTTATAAAGCTGAATATAAATATTCAGGAATTAAACAGTATATCAATTACCCAATGCCACAGCCACTTTATGAACGCACCTCTAAAATGTACCCGACTTACAATATGGCTATTCCTGATCAATTTAGAATAGATCAATTTATTAAAGAATTCGATCAGAAGTGGATTACGGGGAATGATACTATGCCCGAATTTATTACGGTAATCATTCCAAATGACCACGGAGCAGGTGATCGCCCCGATGCCGGATACCCCTTCAGGGAAAGCTATATGGCAGATAATGATTTAGCTGTCGGTCGTATTGTAGAATATCTTTCACGAACACCTTACTGGAAGAATATGTTGATAGTTATTACAGAAGATGATGCACAAAACGGGGTAGATCATATTGATGCTCACCGCAGTATTCTTATGCTTGTTTCTCCCTGGGTAAAAAAGGGCTATGTTAGTCATGTACATTATAGCTTTGGCAGTTTGTTTAAATCATTCTGGAACATTTTGGGGCTGCCATACTTAAATCAATATGATGCCGGAGCTACTGATTTGGCTGACTTTTTTACAACCTCTCCTGATTACAAACCTTACGATGCTTTAGCGGTAGATAACAGGATATTCGATCCTCAAAAAGCACTTGACCCTTTTGACGAAAAATTTGATTGGAAAGCCATTAAGGAGTCCCCGCAAATTGATAATATGGAAGATATGTTCCGTGAAAGCAAAGAACAGGATGAATACCGTTTAGAAAACAGAGAGAAAAATAAATAATAGAGATTTCCTGTAACATAGTACAGACAGGTGGTAAAAAAGGAACGAAAACACAATTATTAGGCGGCCAGTGAGCCATTAAGCCCACTGGTACACCTCTCACACCAGCCACCAGCTGGCGGAGCCTCGTATACGGCGGTTCATTCAACCACGAACTAATTTTACGTAAGTGTCTCCTAGAAAGAAATACATTCTCTACGTTTAAGCCTTTCAACAGTTATGGTGGTTACCATGATCCGGCTTCGTCCAACTTGCTTTATATCACATTGATCTTTTTATAAATTAAACCTCTTTTAAATTTGTAACGCACGACATTCTTACTTACATTTGTGTGGATCAACTTGATATAACATCATACGAAATACAGAATCAAATGGAAATCTTTGTTCTCAAAATAAATTAAAGTTTCTTTAAAAATTATCTTTGTAATAAATATGAAAAGGTGAGACACTGTCACACTTTTTAAGAAAGAGGTAGGTAAATGTTTGAATTAGCTAAAAACAAGGAATATAAAAAATTACTTGATAAGATTGGTTTTTCTTTTCAACAAGCTAAACAACTAGCTTATAAAGCAATAGACGATGAATTAACTAAATCGAATTGGAACACTGGCAGATATATTGTTGAATTTGAGCAAAAGGGAAATATAAAAGCAGAATATGGAAAAGAGTTGCTTTTGCAATTATCAAAAGATTTAACCAAAGTTTATGGAAAAGGTTTCAGTCGAAGTAACTTAGTGTATATGAGACTTTTTTATATCAAATATTCAAAAGGTGTGACAGCGTCACACTTATTGAGTTGGTCTCATTATTACGAATTGTTGAAAATCAATGATGATATTGAAAGAAAATTTTATGAGAACCAAAATATTATAGAAAATTGGTCAATCCGAGAATTAAGACGACAAAAGAAAACTGGTCTGTTTCAAAGAATTGCATTAAGTAAAGACAAAAATGAAATACTCAAATTAGCAAAAAAGGGATATCGGCCAACAAATGAAAGTGATATAATAAAACAGCCCTATATTTTTGAGTTTCTTGGAATTCCAGAAGGAAATATATATTCGGAAAGTGAATTGGAAAAAAAACTTATTGATAATCTACAAAATTTCTTACTTGAATTAGGAAAAGGGTTTGCCTTTGTTGGCAGACAATACAGAATTACATTAGCGAATAAACATAATTTTATTGATTTAGTTTTCTATCATTACATATTGAAATGTTTCGTTTTAATTGATTTAAAAGTCAATGAAGTTGAGCATAAAGATATAGGACAAATGATAACTTACTTGAATTATTTTAATGCTGAAGTTATTGATACATCTGATAACGAAACTATTGGAATAGTTCTAACTTCTGAAAAAGATGATGTTTTTGTAGAATACGCGACAGCAAGTATTTCTAATAAATTGGCAGTAAGTGAATATCAATTATATCTACCAGACAAAAAAGTATTGAAAGAAAAAGTGAAAGAGATACTGAATGAATAACAACAAAACGCTAATGAGTAGGCGGCCAGTGAGCCATTAAGCCCACTGGTACACCTCTCACACCAGCCACCAGCTGGCGGAGCCTCGTATACGGCGGTTCATTCAACCACGAACTAATTTTACGTAAGTGTCTCCTCGAAAAAAACACATTCTCTACATTTAAGCCTTTCAACCGTTATGGTGGTTACCATGATCCGGCTTCGTCCAACTTGCTTTATATCACATTGATCTCCTTATAAAATTAAACTCCTTTTATATTTGCAACGCACGACACTTTTGCTTACATTTGCGTGGATCAACTTGATATAAAACACTATTTCGTTGTGTTTAATAATAAAGCAGAGTTTCTAACAATGATAATCAATAACATATGAAAGATAATAGGATTATATTTGCTGTGATATTTTTACTAATTATTGAAGTAGTTTATTCTCAGATTCCTGTTGGATTAAAATTTGATTTAAACGGTCAACCATTTAATGGGTATTTTGACCCTTTCACCTACTCACCAGAGAAGAAGTTAAGTGTTGTTCATAATTCGGACTCATATGAAGTTGGATATTATTATGATTGCCTTGACAACAAAATAAATGGACAAATAAAATTTGAGAACGATAAAATCTGGTTTAAGACAGAAAAAAATGATTATAGGGATAAGATTAGACCTGATGAAATCAAGTATTTTGTTATTGGGGTAGATTCCTTTTTTGTTGTGACAAACTTCTACTATAAAAATAAATTAAAAACTAAACCTGAGTTTGTACAATATATTACTGAAATTAATGGCAATACTTTTGCAAGACATTACCATTTTACTTCAGGAACGGCACAGCAATTTGGTTTTTTACCTCCAATAATTGAAACTTTTTTAGTCAAATCTAAGGATAGTGACACATGGGAGAATTTTCCTGACAACGAAAGATTTAAGGAAAATGCTTTAAAGTACTTTGGTCATATTCCATATTTAGAAGAAAAAATATCTTCCGGGGACTATGGTAATGAGAATATGATGTCAATAATTAAGATGGCTGAATATAACGAAAAGTATCAAAACAAAGATTTAATCTACTTTGATAATTACTGGCAAGAAATAAATAATTCAAATAAAGCAGAATATTATGCCCGCATTACAAATAGGATGGATTCTATATGGACTTTTTTATACTTCAAAAATTCCACAAAACTATATAAAGCAAATTATTCTTCATTTTATCCAAATACTAAAAATGGACGATTTGTTTCATATCATTCAAATAGTAAAGAAAGACAAATAATTGAATACGAAAATGATAAACCAAAAGAGGTTAAAATATTTGATAAATCTGGTGTAATGAAAACGCATTATCAATATATTGAAACTGAGAATACTACAACTTCTGAAACAGATATTGATATTGTATTTATTTCAATTATCGATTTTTTCGGTAATAATCTAATTGATTCATCGAATAAATTTGAACAAATAGTAAACGATGACTTTGCCAGTGTGTCATATACTAATCGGTTTTTCAAAAAGGAATTAGTAACTTCTTATAGGTTAATAAATAAAGACACAGTTTTTCAGATTACCAATCCTGATTATGATTTTAAAATTAAACCATTACAAAAAAAGTTTAACAACTTCATGACCGATAAAGAATATAATGAAGCGCTTAGTGTTAATGCGCAAGGGATGATACTTGTTTCTTTTATTATAGATAATAAGGGATATGTGGTTGATCATTCTGTGTTAAATGGTATTCACCCTGAATTGGATAGGTTAGTTAAAAGCTTCATTAATAGCAGACTCGTTCAAAATGCTGAGTTTCAACACAAATTTAAGCCCTTAAAAAAAAATAAAACAAAGCAATTTTGTGAGATTGTGATTCCATTTGAATTTAGTATAAATAGGTTCTATAGGCAACCGGTAAATTATAATAATTTTCACCATATGCATTGGCAAATGCATCAACAACACATGATGAATAATTCCACACCACCACTTAGTATGCCAAGTGGATTTTAATAATTACTAAACACTATGATTATAAATACGATTGGATATAAAAATATACCACGACTAAAAAAATGACTTTTTATTAATCGATAAACAATTTCAAATATTAACTTATGAAAAAAAATACATTGATTCTAATCGGGATTCTTATCCTAAATGTTAGTCTGATTTTTGCACAAAGTCAAACTGATTCAATTCAGATAAAAAAAAGTCTTGGGACGGTTTTTATTCAAAATGGTAAAAAACTGACTCCTAAACAATTGTTAGAAATTACAAAAGTAAATCAAGAGGCTTACAAAGAGATGAAAGTTGCTAAATCAAATCATGATATAGGTTCAGTGTTTGGATTTGCAGGCGGATTTTTAGTTGGATGGCCTTTAGGAACGGCAATAGCAGGAGGAGAACCAAATTGGGCACTTGCAGGAATTGGAGCAGGATTAATTGTTATGTCAATTCCATTTTCTTCGTCATACGCAAAACATGCTAAAAATGCAGTTGGGATTTATAATAATGGATTAAACCAGACCGGATTAAGAAAAGTCAATTTTGATTTAGGACTTACCTGCTATGGGATCGGCGTAAAGATGAGATTTTGATAAAATACAACCATGCCTCTAAAATTCTTAGTTCTTCGTATATTTGAAAAAAATTCCAATGACAAACAGAACAGAAATACTGGATTTTTTAATCAGAAATAAAGATTTTCTGAAAAAAAAGTACAACCTTACAAAAATCGGTCTTTTTGGTTCATTTGCCAGAGGTGACGAAAATAAAGATAGTGATATTGATATTATTGTTGAATTTGAAGAAGGTACTGAGAATCTTTTCGAAATCAAACAAGATCTAAAAGATTATTTAAGAAAAAAATTTAATCTTAATATTGATATTTGCCGTGAACGCTATATTAAACCTCATTTCAAAAAAGAGATATTAAACGAAACTATCTATGCTTAAGAAGGATCAGCTTATTTTAATTTCAGTTCGTGAAGCAATAAATAAAATCCTCAACTTCAGCGATCCTTTTTCAGAAGCAGATCAATTTTATTATGATGAGAAATCCTTTGATGCCGTTATGATGAATTTTATTATCATTGGGGAAATGGTCCAAAGGTTAAGTGATGATTTTAAATCTAAACATTCTGAGATCAAGTAGCCAAAAATATGGAAGTTCCGAAATATTATTGCTCATGATTATTTTGGAATTGATGCTGAAGAAGTTTGGCAAATAATTCAAAAGCACATTCCAGAACTAAAAGTTGATATAGAAAAGTTTCTTACGAATATTTAATGATCTCCAAAACAGGAAACGCGGGCATCTTCTTATCATTAAGTGGGCGGCCGGTGAACAGATAAGCCCACGACACTACATCAGATGAAAAACTCCATTTCTGTCTCTTAACAAGATCCTTTAATTATGTGATTCTTTTGATTTGCGCGATTGCTTTCATACTATTTTTAAGGCATTTGATTAAAAAGGAATTTGTTGATAAAGAATGATTTAAAATGCTTTTTTTGTCCTTTACTCATGAAAGCCGGCTTTTCAATTTGAATTGCTGGCTTTTTCATGGTTATTATCAGGAGGAGAAATTGTTATTTTACTATTTTTGTGCATTATTAGCAAATTTTTTAATAAACATCAAACTAAATTTCGTATGAAAAAATTAATACTGTTAATTATTTCAATCCTTATTATTCAAGCAGCAACATTTTCTCAATGCCTACCTTATGGCATTACTTTTTCAACCCAGGCTGAGATTGATAATTTTCAAACCAACAATCCCGGTTGTGTTGAAATTATTGGTGATGTGACAATAGAAGGAAATGATATTACTAATTTAAATGGTCTGAATGTTTTGACTTCATTCGGAGGAGACCTGCTTATTGAGGATAAGTCTGCTTTAATTGATCTTTCAGGTCTTAGCAACGTAAATTCTATTGGTGGAAATCTATTAATAATTGATAATGATGCCTTAAGTAGTTTATCGGCATTAAGTAATTTGACTTATATAGGAGAATCTCTTAAGGTTATTGCTAATGATACGTTGATCAGTTTATCAGGGCTAGAGGGCTTAGATTCCATCCCGTTGGATTTGGATATTACAAACAACGGAACCCTGTCAAATTTTTCTGGGTTGGAGAATATTACTTCCGTCGGGAGAGGTTTCCGGGTTAACATTAATAATAACCTGACAAATTTTACTGGCCTGGAAAATTTGGAAACTATCGGCGGAAATTTTGCTATTGAAGTTAATCACTCCCTAAACAATCTTACGGGCTTGACTAACTTGACATCTATAGGTGGATATTTTTGGATTACTAATAATTCCTCCTTAATTAATTTAACAGGACTGGACAATTTAACCTATTTAGGGGATGAATTTGAGATTTACCTCAATAATGGCTTAACCAGTTTAACAGGATTGGAGGGTATTACTTACATAGGGTCGTATTTTTATATTTATGAGAATGCTTCTCTGATTTCTTTATCTGGTCTTGACAATTTGACTTCCACTGGGGAAACTTTAGAAATTATAGGTAATCAAGCCCTAACCAGCTTAACCGGGCTAGAGAGTTTAGCTAATATAGAATCATATTTGATCATAGCTAACAATGCCTCTCTTACCAGTTTAACAGGTCTTGAAAACTTATCTTCGATTGGCAGCGCTGTTTACGTATCCAACAATGATGCACTAATTAATTTTTCAGGATTAGACAACCTTATTTCCATTGGAGAAAAGTTGAGTATTAGGAAAAATGAAATGCTTACCAGTTTATCAGGACTAGACAACATCAATGCAACCTCTATCAGTGATTTGTATATTTACGAAAACCCATCATTATCTACATGTGAAGTAAAAAGTGTATGTGATTATTTAGCAGCCCCAAACGGGGTAGTTGAAATATATGATAATCTAACGGGATGCAATAGCCAGTCAGAGGTTGAAACAGCTTGTGAATCTGCGTCGGTTCCAAAAAATAATTTTAAATCCACAATTTCAATATTTCCGAATCCAACGAAAAAAAAAGCTTTTTATTTCACCTAACAATAGTGAAAAAATAAAAGAGATAAATATTTATAATCAGATTGGCCAAAAGGTTTTTCATGGTAAGCCAAATACGATTTCAATTGATGTTTCTGAGCTTCAGGAGGGATTATATGTAATTGAATTGGTAACAAATAAATCGAAATTCAGAGAAAAACTGATAATAAAATAAAGTACATAAAACCAACACATGCAGCCACTTGTCACAGCCAGGTTACCTTATGCATAATGCTCAGAAAACATGAAACATCAACAATAATTGACATGCAAAAACTAACATTTCTAATCATTCTAGCCTTTATCATTCACACTTCTGTTTTATCCCAATCCTGCCTGCCTGATGGGATTATGTTTTACTCTCAAGAGTCGATTGACAATTTTCAAACGAATTATCCCAATTGTACTGAAATAGAAGGGAATGTTTGGATAGCTTTTGAAAATATCACAAATGTTGATGGGCTGAGCGTATTGACATCAATTGGAGGACATCTTGAATTGTGGAATTACGAAAACGACACTTCTCTTAATCTATCAGGGTTTATCAATCTGACTTCTATTGGCGGAGATCTTAATTTTTATAGTACCCCGCTCTTAAGCTTGTCGGGATTTGACAACCTGAATTCGATTGGTAGAGACCTTAATATTTATGAATGCTATGATTTAACCAGTTTATCAGGATTGAAAAGCCTTACATCCATTGGTAGAGATGTATCGATACATTATAGCCTTCTGAGTAACTTATCCGGACTTGAAAAATTATCTTCTATAGGAGGTGATTTATGGATAATTCAAACAAGTCTAACCAACTTATCAGGATTGGACAACCTATCCTCTATTGGTGGAGATTTTCATATAAAAAGCAATAATGCTCTTGAAAATTTAGAAGGTTTATCGAGCTTAACCGATATTGGAGGACAATTTATCATTGGTCGTTATGGTTCAAGTTACCAGGGGAATCCATCCCTTGTTAATCTACTTGGATTAGATAATTTAATCTCTATAGGTGGAAAATTAGAAATCAAGGAAAATGATGTGTTAACAGATTTATCAGGATTGGAGAATCTGAAATTCATTGGTGGAGACCTTACGCTTGAAGATAACCCTTCGCTTGCCAGCTTAACCGGCCTTGAGAATTTAGACACTTTGTCTTTTGGTTTATGCTTAATAAATAACGAAGCCATTGAAAGTATCTCTGCTTTACAAGAATTGTCAGTTCTGGGAGGGAATATATGGATTCAATATACCAATAACTTGAGTAGCTTATCTGGCCTTGAGAATATAAATCCTGAATATATTCACAAGATAGTATTAACTGATAATGATTCTTTATCGACCTGTGAAGTTAAGAGTGTCTGCAATTATTTAGCCAGTGCAGGTGCAGAGATTATACTTATGAGGAATGCTCCAGGCTGTAACAGTAAGGCAGAAATTGAACAAGCTTGTGATGCTGCAGGTACTCCAGACTTTATTGGAGTTTCAGACTTTATAATTTCACCAAACCCTGCGAACAAAGAAATTTTTGTTTCAACTAAGGATGGAGTTATAATTAATGAAATAAGTATTTATAACCAATTGGGACAAAAACTATTACATAAAAAGAAAATAGTAAATAAAATTGATATTTCAATTCTTGGACATGGTCTATATGTTATAGAAATAGTTTCAAATAGCATTAAAATAAGGGAGAAATTAATAATTAGTAAATAATGCACTATGCATGATAAGAAAGGCTTCGTGAGGTTTGACGAAGGAGCACCCAACATGAAGCGCTGTTGCACGAATTTTGCTTACCAATATGTTTTGAAATAGAGGACGTTAAACCCCTTATCCCAAACAAGACGACCACTTTTCGGAATCAATTCGACTTTAAACTTTGAACTTTAAACTTTGAACTTTAAACTGTAGTCTCACTGGCTAAGAACAACCCTCCGATTGTATGAATTACTTCCAACATTAAACCGAAAGACATAAATACCGGCAGGTAATTTCCTGCCTGTTTCATCAGTGCCGTTCCAGGTTAAGCTATAATCGCCTGTATCATAAAAAGAACTTTCAATCCGGTTCAATAATTTGCCATGAATGTTGTAAATATCAATGCTGATAAAAGCCTTTTCCTCGAGCAAAAAGCTAATGGTAGTTTCCATGTGAAAAGGATTAGGGAAAATTTCAACAATAAAACCATCTTCCATCGGATTGTTTTCACCAAACCCAACCCCTGAATTAAGCCCACCGCTATAACAATACACCTGGCCATTCCTGCCACCAACCACAACTTCCATTGACCCATCACCGGTTATATCAGGGATTGAGGAGAGAGCATCAACCGGTGTCCCAAAATTATTAGATTGCAGTTCTGATCCATTTGTGCCATCCAGAAAATAACAATAGTTATTACTGTACAAGGTACCAATAATAACATCATTAATTCCATCCCCGCTGATATCATCAATTCCGGAGATATTCCATGATTTATCAGCAAGTGGTTGTAACCACACATTTTCACCGGTCATGCCATCAATTACAATACCATTGGTCCCACTGTGTCCAAACAGGATATCGGGATATCCGTCACCGTTAACATCTTCAAGTTTTTTAAACTTCAAAATAAGATAGGGACCTATTGATGAATCAAAAAGGCTGGAGCCATACGCAGGGTCCAGTAAATAGTAATGACCGGAAAAATCACCGGCAATAACATCTTTCACATTATCACCATTCACGTCATTAAGTTGCTCCAGCGCCCATACGGAAGACCCATTTGTAATAAATGACCATTCGGTTATACCGTTCGCTCCATTTATCCCATAAACTTTCCCCTGAGTCTCGTTAGCATTGGTTGCACCACCCAGTGCATCAGGGATTCCATCGCCGGTAAAATCCTCAACTCCTATACTCGAAAAAACTGCTCCATCCGCCGGACTTTCCCATATTGACACCCCGGTGAGGGCATCAAGGCAATAAACCCTTTTGGGCCCCTGGTCCTGGCTATCATCACCTGTAGCAGCAAGTATATCCGGCTTATTATCACCGTTATAATCAAAACGGCAATCAACCTGATACACCCAACCTCCTTCGCCATATTCATGGGTATCGTGCTTCCAGATGATCTCTCCATTTTTACCTGACAAAGCAATAATAGAACGATCGCCACCAGTAGTCCCGGCAATAACATCCTGATAACCATCACTGTTAATATCTTCACTAATTGTTAGGCCGCTACTACTGTAAACCGAACCGGCATAAATAGATCTTTCCCAGATAATATCTGCTAAACCCGATGAATTTCCATTGAAGCATCTTATGAAATTATCCTCTGAACAAATAATCACATCAGAAATCCCATCACCGGTTATATCAGCAATAGGAGCAATGGCTTTCGGACTGTTATCATAACTTCCATAAATCTCGTAATACCACAGGATATCACCAATTGGATATTCCCATTCAACTCCATCACCTTCCACCTCGACTTCAAATGGATTTTGTAACAGATCATTACTAAAAACAGAAAGGATAGCTTCATAATGGGTTTGTTCTACCGGGTTAAACCAAATTCCAATTTCGGCAGTTTCCAGAACCGGGATTACAAAAGGCATGGCAAATCCTTCATCAACTATAAATTGCGGATTGTTTGATTCAACACTATTTATTATCAGGTTTTCATCACCCAGGTTCTTCACTTCAATATACCAACGCGTCCATGCACCGGCCCTGACATTTTGATAGTCGTGATAGGTAAACGGAACCGAGATAAACGGCCCGGGATACACCCCATGTCCTGCAAGGGTAAGATCAATTTCAGGGTTAACAGGATCGGAAGAATGAACAGTGGCTGTTATATCTAACGGAATAGCCTCCTGAGGTATATAAACAAGGTCGACAAGTATATATTCACCTGGCGGGATTGTAACCGGAAATTCAAACCAGGAAAAAACCGGAGCAGCACCAGGCAACGAAATACTTTCTACCACAAGGTCGTCGGTGCCAATATTATTAACCTGAACATTCCATTTAGCTGAGTCGCCTATGGTCACAAACCCATAATCATATTCGGTAAGAGGCACATTTATTACAGGTGTTCCAGTACCACCAAGGTCAACTTTGTATAAGGTACTGTTTGTACTTAGCTGGCCATCAACGTACCAAAGATACTGCCCATCATAAACAATTCCGGATGGTTTTATGTTTTCCGATGGATGGCTCTCCAAAACAGTTCCATCTTCATCCATTTTATAGATCATTCCGGCATCATAATCAGTCACCCACAGATTACCATTTTCAACACACAGATCCCATGGCTGTTCGTTGGGCGACTGAAACTGGTTAAGCACTATCCCATCACCATCTACTAAATAGATCATTCCCGGATTGGGATAATACGTTGCAACCCAAAAATCACCGTTATCATAGGCTATTCCCGACATATAATGATCAGGTAACGCAATCTGTTCAAGAAAAGTCCCATTAATATCCAACTGGGTAGCCAGCGCCGGGTTAGAACTACCCGACGGCTGATCTATGGTCCACAGGTATGTTCCATCCCAGGTTAACCCAAAAGAATCACCAAGGTCCGGATTGGAGAACTGAAGTTCATATGATCCATTAGCAGGGTTTATTTTATAAACTTTGTCCCCATCACTTCCATAAATCCCACTATAAAGAAAAGTGCCATCAAAGGCCAGGCCGGAGGCTTTTCCCGGAATCGAGTATGTTGCCACTATGGACCACTCACGATTTGGGGGAGGCACATTCACCCTTATTTGGTCATTAACAACATTGACCACCAGTTGGCTGAACAACAGGCTATTCAGCATAAAAAATAAAAATAAAATGATAGTAGCTTTTTTCATTATCTTTTAATTTATTTGGTTGAAAATTAATATAGTTCCTTTTCCACCTTTACCTTCATTAGAAATATAAAGATCACCATTGGCATCAAAGCAAATGCCCTCTGGCTGCCGGAAAATATTTTTATTCAACGGCTCTATTTCCAATATCCTGCCATCCCTGTCAAGTACCACCAACAGCTTTCCAACACTCGCCAAAATATATATGTGATTACTAATTGGATGAACCGCTACTCCTGAGGGCTGAAAAACAATATTTCTCCCTGGATTGAGATGTTGCATTATTTTATTGGAGACACGCAGGTAGGAATCAAGTTCCATCGATTCAAAAATAATATTTACATCAACCAAATAAGCAGGATAAGCGTTAAAACTTAAACTGTCAAGATTGATGGCATAGATAGCTTTTGATCCTTTATTAAACTCATGGTTTTTATAAGAGGCTGTTCCCTTACAGGCTATTAACAAAGAATTACTAACCTGATCGTACTCAAGGCCTTCACAATCGTTGGCGGCGGATAATGGAGTCGTTATTTTCTTTACTTTCGGGTCCTTCTTTTCGGGCTTTTTGATACGATAAATATTTCCATTGTTTTTCAAAACATAAATGGTTCCGTCAACAACAGCAATATCTTCAAAATCACCATCCTTCGCGAATTTTATTTTTTTTATTACCTCCTCTTTATCCAAATCATACAAATAAACAATTCCTTTTTCGTCCTGAACACAAGCAATGAGATTATCTTTATAGATTGCAATTCCGGATATTTCATAGAGCGCGGAGGGAAGCTTGTAAATACTTTTCGGATTTTCGAGATCGTATGGGATGTTAAATGTATCAG
>JAGLWB010000212.1 GCA_023133655.1 Bacteroidales bacterium | reverse complement strand
TCCGATTATATACAAAAACTGTTTGATGAAGCAACAGGCAAAGGATATATCTATCACAATGTAACGCATACCAGAGAGGTTGTAAAAGCCGTACAGGCCCTTTCTGAACATTCAAACTTACCTCAGGAGGATGCTAACATGGTGTTGATCGCTGCCTGGTTTCACGATATCGGGTACGTAAACAGTTATAATGATCATGAAGAGGAAAGCAAAAAGATGGCTGATGAATTTTTACAGTCTAAAGGGATGAATAAAGAAATTATTCAAATCATTACTAACTGCATTGACGCCACTAAAGTCCCCCAAAAGCCCAAAACGCTACTGGAGGAAATACTTTGTGATGCTGATATGTTTCACCTTTCTCAACCTGAATTTTGTGATAAAACTGAATTGTTAAGATTGGAGCAAAACACCTTTAGAAAAAAAACAGGAAAAAAGAAATTTCTCAACACATCCTTAAAATTTCTGAATTTGCCTTACTTTACCGGATTTGCTCAGAAAAACTGGACAACCGGAAAAGAGAAAAATATAAAAAAAATAATGGAAAAATTAAGTGGACAAGAAGTACCGGGTTTCAATGAAAAGGGATCAGCTCCTGTCAACCAAAAAAAAATCACTAAACTAAAGAATGAAAATAAAACAGTTAAAAAGAAGCTTGACAAGCAGGGAATTCAAGTCAGGGGTGTAGAAACCATGTTTAGAAATACAGCGAGAAGCCAGATCAATCTCAGTGCCATTGCTGATAATAAATCAAATATCCTCATTACCGTCAATTCATTACTTATATCTGTTATCATTACTTTTTTGGTAAGAAGATATTATGAAATGCCTCATATAGTAGTTCCATCGGTAATTTTTCTGCTTACCTGTTTGATTTCCATGATTTTTGCCATATTGTCGACCCGGCCAAAAGTTGCCTACGGCAAATACAACAGGGAAGATATCAAGCGAAAAAAAATCAATCTTCTTTTCTTTGGGAATTTTTTTGATATGCCATTTGATGATTACGAATGGGGAATAGAGGAGTTGATGAAAGATTCAAAAAGCCTCTATAGAACTATGATCCTAAATCAATATGAGCTGGGGAAAGTGCTGGCAAGAAAATACAAATTGATTCGTATTGCTTATTCCATTTTCCTTTACGGATTTATCCTAACTATGCTTTCATTTGGGCTTGCCTTGATAATTTATGCATAAAAGATAAGGAAGCAATGGCGTTTCATATTTCAAGATTTGTCATGGTTTCAGTAATCCCAAAATCATAATCAGGATATTCATAAAGCGGCATTCTCACTTCGGTTTCACCAATGGAGTACCCAAACATTGACCTGTATTCTTCAACATCCTCACCCATATTCTCAATTTGATCAAGATATTCACTTATTGATTTGGATTCAATAATTATAACTTTACCCATCTTGTTGATGATCGGGCTATGAACCCTGGTACGGTCATGTTCAAATTCAAGAATTCTCCTGCCATCATAAGTCAATCCTATTGTTCTAAATGTTAAGCTCTTACCAACCCCGGGTAAATTAAGAACGTTTCGATCCGTAGCAAGAAACCGTAATTTTTCCTGAGTTCTGATTGTATTGAGAT
>JAGLWB010000211.1 GCA_023133655.1 Bacteroidales bacterium | reverse complement strand
ACAGCCATAAACTTTGGTATCAAAACTAAATTAAGAACTAAGCTAATGATCATACTACTACCTGCAATGATATTCAGGTGTTTCAAGCTACCATTGGCCGTAAGCAGCGTGCCAATAATATACGATGTGGATACAGCAATAAATCCAAACATTAGTATACGGAATACTTTTACTGACTCTTGTACATGGGCAACATAAAGAAGATCCATAATTTCATAACTGTAAAAAAAAGAGCCCAGACTAACTATTACTGCAATTGTTATGATCAGGGTAAAAGATAACTTCACCATATGATCAATAGCTTCCATTTTTTTTATCATGCGTGAAAAAATAGGAAGTAATAACACAGCAAATAGAAATGCGATCATGTTAACCGCGTCCAACAAGCGGAAAGCAGCAGCATAGATTGTAATTTGTTCAAAACCAATTTGACCTCTGAGCAATCGTCCAATCAATACAGAGTCTATCCTGTTATAAAAAGTCATTAAAAGCACAAGCAATGCAAATGGAAAGCTTTTTTTAACGATCATGATAATGAAGGGATAGCTAAATGTGAGCTTTTTAAAAGCTGATTTTCTAATGACAATCGCTAAAGCAACCAGGGCAGTGAGAAAATAAGCAATGGTTTGTGAATAGACAAACCATTCAATTTTAAATGTGGTCTCTGTTACATGACCCCACAACAATACACTGCATATCATGATCATCAAAACCCGATCAAGTACAGATAAAAAACTGTCTGTTCTTAAAAGCAATAACCCTGCAATATTTGATCTCAAATAAAATATAAAAGAAATCAGAAATTGATTAAAAGCAAGGAAAGCAAGGAGATAAAGTTGCCTTGAGTCATATCCTATAATTAATGCAATAGAAAAAGTGACGATAATATACAGAACGCTTAACAAAAGCTTCAAAATAACAATACGAGAGAAGTGCTTATTCAGCAATTGGGCGTTCTGGGCTATATTTCTATTATTAAAATTTGTAATGCCCAGATCAAGTAGAATATTGAAAAGAAAAGTGAAGTTAAAAATGTAAAAGTAAAATCCATATTCTGTACCAACAACATTCTGAACAGTTCTATCGATACCAAGAATCCAAAATGGTTTGACCAGAAAATTCAGTAACAGGATCAGGCCGAGATTGGTTAGGAATTTTTTCTGCATTGAATTGTTCCTTATAGAAGTTATTTCTTAGGCAAAAAGAAAAAATTCTGCGTATCTATTTTAATGTCATCAAAAGGCACTAATCGATTATGAAGAAGGACATTGGGAATATATCCAAGTTCACCCATAAATTTAAAGCATTTCTTTCTGTTCTCATTATCCCAAAGTTCAGCATATACAATCGGTTTATGCGCTTTTAATAACTCCTTTCCACCCTCCAACACAAAATATTCATAGTTTTCTACATCTATTTTAATTCCAATAACTTTCGTTTTTGAATCTTTAAATTCATCGTAAGAATCAAGTTTATGTAAGGGGGTAATAAACTTTTCACCTTCATTGCATTCGGTAATTTCTTCGTTGATCACATGACTTAAGCCCTGCATCCTGACAGACTTAACCACGGGCATAACCATTGAAATAGTCCCATTTTTATTTCCAAGAGCTGTTTCAATCACAGATACATTCGTAAGCTTATAATACCGGATGACGCGATTCAACGCTTTGATATTTTGAGGAATAGGCTCAAAGGCATAAACATTTGTATGAGGAAGTTTTCTGGCAAAATGCACAGTCATTATTCCAATGTTGGCACCAATATCCAGCACATTACCCACATCAGGTAACATCCCCAAAAAATATAGAAAATCTCCCTCTTTTTTATTCCATCTCAGCGTGGAAATTGTAAAAAGGGAAAAAACAAAAAGGTAATTATTAAATCCTAGTAATTTTTGTAGAATCTTTTTTATTATTCCCTTCATAAAAATTTCAGATATTTGCCACAAAGTTACCATAATATTTCACTTGCAAAAGTGCTAAATCATATTTTCAAGCTCACAATAAGTCTTTAAAACCATTGAAAATAGCTATTAACACACGTTTATTACTCAAAAACAGGCTAGAAGGTATTGGCTGGTTCACATACGAAACGCTGAAAAGAATTACAAAAGACCATCCTGAACATCAATTTTATTTTATTTTCGACAGGAAATATGATGAAGAATTTATCTTTTCATCCAATATTGAACCAGTGGTTGTTGGCCCTCAGGCACGACACCCTGTTCTGTTTTATCTATGGTTCGAATATGCACTACCATTTATTTTCAAAAAAATTAAACCCGATCTTTTTCTTTCGCCTGATGGCTACCTTTCTCTGTCAACATCCATTAAATCTATCAATGTGATACATGACCTTAATTTTGAGCATTATCCCGGGGATCTTCCTGCAATAACAAGATGGCATTATAGACACTTCTTCCCCCGATATGCTAAGAAGGCAGATCGAATTGCCACTGTTTCTGAATTTTCAAAACAAGACATTGTCAGTCATTACCAGATTGACCCACAGAAAATAGACGTAGTTTACAATGGCGCTAATGATTATTACGAACCATTACCTCAGGAAACCATACAGCGGACAAAAGAAGAAATCACAGGAGGTTTTCCTTACTTTATTTTCATTGGCGCACTTCATCCCAGAAAAAATCTCACCAATCTCTTTAAATCATTCGATAGATTCAGAAAGGTGTATCAATCTGATATTAAGCTGGTTATTGTTGGCGCAAAAAAATGGTGGACACAAGAAATCCGTAATACTTATGAAAATATGGAATTTCGGGAAGAAGTTATTTTTACCGGACGTTTATCAGCTGATGAATTAAAAAATGCCCTTGGCTCTGCCCTTGCTTTAACTTATATTTCCTATTTTGAAGGTTTTGGGATCCCTATTGTAGAAGCTTTTTATTGTGAAACACCTGTGATCACATCCAACGTCACTTCTATGCCTGAAGTAGCTGGAGATGCTGCCGCCATTATTGACCCATTTTCGGTGGAAGACATTTGCCAGGCAATGATCAAAATAGCTTCTGATGAAGAATTCAGAAATAAACTGATTCAAAAAGGAAAAGAAAGAAAAAAAATATTTACATGGCAGAAATCAGCAGACAAGTTGTGGGAAACCATTGAAAAAGCAATGGCGCATCAATAATCTTTGGTTAAGCTAAATGAAACTGTAATAAAACAACAAATAAACTATGAACGTATTAATACTTGGTTCAGGTGGGCGAGAGCATGCTCTTGCCTGGAAAATAGTGCAAAGCCCAAAACTAAAAAATTTATTTATTGCACCGGGAAATGCAGGGACAGCCTCTTGTGGTACCAATGTTAATATTTCGGCGATCAATTTTGAAGAGGTAAGGAACTTCTGCATCGAAAATCAGGTAAATATGATCATTGTTGGCCCGGAAGCACCTCTTGTTGAAGGAATATGGGATTATTTTAAAGAGCATCTGCCAGGATGTAAGGTAATAGGAGCCTCAAAAAAGGGAGCTTTGCTGGAAGGGAGTAAAGACTTTGCAAAGGAATTTATGAAGAGACACAATATCCCAACGGCTAATTATCAAACATTTAGTATTGAGAATATTGAAGATGGGATCTCTTTTCTAAAAACTCAGAATCCACCATACGTCCTCAAAGCTGATGGACTTGCTGCAGGGAAGGGAGTGATCATTTGCGATTCACTGGAAAAGGCTGTGACAGTATTAAACGAGATGATCTGTGATGCAAAATTTGGAGATGCAAGTAAAAAAGTAGTGATTGAAGAATTCCTGGAAGGAATAGAATTATCAGTGTTCATTATTACTGATGGCCATTCATATAAGATTCTTCCTTCTGCAAAAGATTATAAGCGAATTGGGGAAGGAGATACCGGACTAAACACAGGTGGCATGGGTTCCATCTCACCTGTGCCTTTTGCTAATGAAGCATTCATGAGCAAAGTTGAACATAGAATTATCAAACCCACAATAGAAGGCCTGGTCAAAGAAGGATTGCCCTATCAGGGATTTATTTTTTTCGGCCTGATGAATAAACAAGGTAACCCTTTTCTAATTGAATACAATGTTAGAATGGGGGATCCGGAAGCTGAATCGGTCATCCCACGCATAAAAGCCGACCTGCTACAAGTATTTGAAGCAACAGCCAATGGCTCACTCCATGAGATAAGGATTGAAACTGACCAACGTTTTTGTGCGGCTATTATGCTCGTCTCAAAAGGTTATCCGGGAGCGTACGAAAAAGGTAAAATGATTTACAATCATGAAAATATTGACGATAGCATCATTTTCCATGCCGGAAGCAAAATTGATAAAGACAATACAATCGTTACAAATGGCGGCAGAGTGATGGCCATATCTTCATTTGGATCAGATATGGATGAAGCCCTGAATATATCTTATCAAAATGCTGCCATTATTGATTTTGAGGGGAAATATTACAGGAAAGATCTTGGCAAGGATCTGAAAAAATATTCTGATCATTTAGAATCAAATTAAGATGATCCTGCGTTTTTTTAAAAAAAATTTCGTTTTACAGCTGGTATTGTTTTTTCTATTTGCCGTTTTATTATGGCTGGATGGATTTATTTTCCCAAAAGCTGCTGCTGAAAATTGGATCAATACCCCCTTTTATCGCTATATTATTCATTTCTTTGGGCAGCTCCCTGCCATTATTGGCGTTTTGTTTGCTTTTTTTCTGTTACTGGGGCAAGCCCTGATCCTGAATCAAACCATAATAAATACCAAGCTACTGCCACGAAATACATTTATGCTGGCATTTATTTATGTACTGCTAATGAGTTATGCGCCTGAATCATTAAGATTACATCCGGTTTTAATAGCCAATTACTTTCTAATATTGTCTTTTCGTACGATAATAAATATATATACTTTAAAAGAACCTTACATTGAAACATTCAATGCCGGGCTACTTTTCACCATAGCCTCTTTGATCTATTTACCCTCTCTCCTGTTTATTATCTTTCTTGGTAGTTTGTTTCTGATTTATCGTATTTACGACATTAGGGTATGGATTATTTCAGTTGTGGGAGTTATTACTCCTTTTCTTTTTATCTTCACCTATTACTTTTGGTTTGACAAAACAATGGTGTTCTTTGAAGAATATGTATTCTATTTCAAAAACATTCAATCATTTGATTTTGAAAATCAGACATCTTATTACGTTTTCGGGGCAGTAATTAGTTTCCTAACGCTTATCTCATTAGGAAAAATAGTTGGTGATTCTCCTTCTAAAGTAATAAATATCAGAAAAATGCTTGGGTTAATCATTGCATTTGTTTTTATCACTCTAATCACCTACCTGTATGCCGGCTCATTTTCACCGTTTCATGTGATGATCTCTTTTATTCCAATTTCGATAATGGTCACTTACTTTTTTATGTATAGCAGAAGAAAGATTTTATCAGAAATATTTGTTACTATGTTGATAATATTAATTCTTGCTGGAAAATTTATTGCATAGATGGCCCGATATAATTGTCGATTGTCGATTGTCGATTGTCGATTTTCAATTGCTTAATAATTACTTATGTTAAAACCACACTATTCAAATAAACTGATTGAGGCTGGTTGCGATGAAGCAGGCAGAGGTTGTTTTGCTGGTCCGGTATTTGCTGCTGCCGTGATTTTTCCTGGTGATTTCCAACATAGTGAGTTAAATGATTCGAAAGTATTATCTGCCAATAAACGCGAATCATTACGTGAGATAATTGAAAAGCAGGCTACTGCATGGTCTGTTGCAAGTGTAGATTCTAACAAAATAGACAAGATAAATATTCTGCAAGCCTCTATTCTGGCTATGCACAGGGCTATTAAAAAATTAAAAACCAAACCACAATTTTTACTGATAGATGGGAACCGGTTTAATAATTACAAAGATATTCCGCATAAATGCTTTGTCAGAGGCGATAGCCTGTACATTTCTATTGCTGCTGCTTCAATATTAGCCAAAACATACAGGGATGAGTATATGGAAAAACTGCACCAACAGTACCCTGTTTATGGCTGGAAAAACAATAAAGGTTACCCAACCCGTGCTCATAAAGATGCAATCATCAAATACGGTATTACACCTTATCACCGAAAAAGCTTTCAGTTGAATGAGCAGCTTCTGATAAACTTCGTGGTTAAATAAGACCTCAACCCTTGATTTGCCAATATTAACACTTCATTGTTAATTTAATTTTCCCCAACCCATCAGGAAAAGGATATTTTTATTATATTTTTGTTTTTTTAAACAAGACTGATTACAGTTGTTTTATAATCCGGAAACTTTATCCTCAGGATGAACCTTAAAAAAAGACATTTTCTTTTCCCCCTGTACTTCTTCCTTTTTGTTAGCCTTCTGCTGGTTCTCTATTTTTATTACTACCGATCCTATGACCTTCAAGCTAACATCTGGAGAGCTATACCTGCTGATGCATCCATCCTGGCCCGGACCAGTTCATGCAAAAATTTGTGGACAAATTTTTCAAAAACAGATCAATGGAAAGAATTATCTTCTATTCATCCTGTTAAAAACTTAATTGGAATCACAAAACACCTCGATTCAGTAGCTAATCATTTTGCTGAGTTTGATGATATGCTAACACAAAACAAGGCTATTTTCTCACTACATTCCGTTGAAAATGGCCAGATGCAAATATTATTCATCCTGGAGTTAAAAAATCATCAACAAAAAAGGCACATCATTAATGCTATTAACAAATCATCATTTCAGGAACCAACGGCAATTTCCCACAAGTCAAATAAAATTGTGAAAATCACCCTCACCGGTATTGAAA
>JAGLWB010000210.1 GCA_023133655.1 Bacteroidales bacterium | reverse complement strand
TGTTTTCTTAGAGGCACTACTTAGAGTAAGCATTACATCGACTATCTACAGTTGTGTGATCATGTCCACGGGTCGGCAGGTCGGCAGGTCAGTGGGAAAGGGAGAAGTCGGAGTTTGTGGCACGGAGTACAGCGTTCTGGTAAAATGGTAATTCTCATCGGAGATAATTTTTCGGTGTTTGCTTTTGGATATTGGTCATTTGACTTGTCTTTTATATCCTATTGGTTTCCTGTTCTTAAAGTTAATTTTTTCCTGTTTTTCCTTTTCTAACTGCTGAATATATTCAAAGATTATTAGAATCTTCTTATCATGATCAACAAGCATTTACTCTGTTTGCAATAGTTTTTCAATTATATCTTTGTGAGCCATAAGCATTTCACGCATTCTGGTAAATATTCTTACTATTTGAATGTTTACCTGGACAGCCAGTTCACTTTTAAGAATACTTGCCAGCATTAGCACTCCATGCTCGGTAAATGCAAATGGAGGGATACGTAATCCCATTTTTTCGCGATTGGAGGTGCCAAATTGACTCCTCCAATTAGCCAACTCCAAAGTCTGGATTTGTTACCTTATACCCGGGAAAGAAGTCGGCAGTCGGCAGTTGGCAGTTGGCAGTCCGCAATATAACGACAATCGACAATAATACGACTTCCTAATTTCTTATTGATTATTGGTTACTCCTCATTATTATTCCTAATTGAATATTCCTGATTAGAATCAGTGCCTAAAGTGAACTAAAGTACCTATGGCAGACAAACAGAAGTCGGCAGTTGGCAGTCAGTAGTAGCCGGTAGCCAGTAGCCGGTAGCCGGTCGGAATACATCGACTACCGACAATTGACAATTGACAATTGACAATTAGCCGACTTCCTAATTTCTTATTGGTTATTGGTTATTCCTCATTAATATTTCTCATTGAAATTTCCTGATTAGAATCAGTGCTTGGAGTGAACTAAAGTGCATATGGTAGACAAACGGAAGTCTGCAGTTGGCAGTCGGCAGTAGCCAGTAGCCGGTCGGCAATACATCGACAATCGACAGTTGACAATCAACAATCTTTCCCCGCCTAAAGCGAGGCCAAATCCCATTTATGTGCCTTTCGCCGCCACGATCTCATGGGATCCTTTAATTTTTAATACAGCGGATTGATACAGCAAATAAACGACTGATAGCCCACCCTTCTACAGCACGAGAATAATGACACAACCTTCTGGAAAATGGATCATTTTCACCTGGTGCATATGGTGGATAGAATTCGAGACTTGAAGAAGAAAACCAGGTATAATAACCTAATCCCCCATACTTCATTTGGTAATTGGAATAATAACCAGCAGGTAATGCTGTGAAACCACTTTCGTTATTAGCAATATTAGGATATTCCCAATGCACAGTATCGGCTTCTTTCATTTTCATTCCGGCATCCCAACCTAAAAACTCTATTAATATACCCCAATCTCCATAAGTAGGAATATGCCAGCCATCCGGACAAATACCCTGAATACCCTCTATCGTATCATAATCCATAACTTCATCCCACCAATACAGTCCTCCATATATGTTACAATTGTTATCTATATCATGGTAACAAAACTTTTCTATAATTCCGTCATCCGTGGGCAGGAGATTACTATCTATTCTTATTCCTACATTTAAATTTTCAGCCATCCAGCATTGGGATCCAATTTGGACAAGCTCATATACTTTTCCATCTCTTTGATCAACAATTGAATCCGGACAGAAAAAATCTTTAGTTACTCCATATATCTTTCCGGAGCTCGATATCTTTGTTGACCAAATAGTACTATCCGGTGAATGTAAGTTTAAGCTTGATGCATTAAACGCATAGGGAACCGCCAGCATTTGTGAGGTTCCGATTTCTGCAAAATTATTTCCACCTGTAATATCTATTTCTATTTTTAAATAATAGCTTGATTCCCCCCAATCTATTTCACTAAAATCCCCCAACACTACTGTGCCATTACCTATTGCTAAATTTACCAAACCAAAGCTATTGGTATTTACCGTATGAGTTTCACTGTAAACGGCTGTTCCATTAACACTATCCTGCAAAATGCTGATTTTTATTTGCAGATTTTGATTGGGGATAATCGTTCCAAAGGTATCTCTGATTATTGCCTGGTAATTAATTGCCTGGGGTGCTTGGGCATAAGTATAATTTAACGCCAAAAGCATAAAGTATAACAGTAATAAATAATTTTTTATAGATTTTGCTTTACTTTTTTTTAATTGCATAATTTGTTACATTAAAAACATTTGTTTTTAGTCCTCCAAACAACGGACCGAAAAACCATTCGTCTTGTAGTTGTTGTTCCGGTTCACTTTGTCGTTGTTGTAGTTCAGCTTCCGGTTCCATGCGTTTGAACCACTGTTCTCCGTTGACGACCAGAAGTTGACGTTGTTGCCTAAATTGTTTAAGCCGCCATTATTGTTCCGGTTGCCGCCCGGAAGAGCTGACACAATGATAATTCCATTTTTTGTTGCAAGCTGAATTATTTCAGTGAGATTTTTCACCGGAAAACCAAGCAAAACAATATATTGATTTACGTTTTTTACAAACTTACTCACAATTTTATACGACTTAATATAATGCTGGAAAAGGAAGGCGGATGTTTCATAGCAACGGCAAAATAATCCTTCTTTATACAAAAAAATGGAGTTTCTGTTTTGGTTTTCAAGTAAAATAACATCTTTTATTAACATAATTTCTCAAAAAAAATTTCGATCCGCCAGCTGGCGGATACCCTAAACCTGCCGAAGCTTTAGCGAAGGCAGGTAAATAGAAAAATAGTAAAACAAGCTTCGCTCGTCCGCCTCCCGGCGGATAGTAAAGTCTAGTCCTGCAAACAACGGACCGAAAAACCATACGTCTCGTAGTAGTAGTGCCGGTACACTTCGTCGTAGTCGTAGGTCAGGATCCGGCGCCACGCGCTTGAACCACTGTACTCCGCCGACGACCAGAAGTAGGCGCGGTAGCCCGAATAGTAGAAGCCGCCATTGCTGTGCCGGTAGCCGCCCGGAAGAGCTGTGAAACCAAAAGAATCGTCACCATTGCCATTATTGTACCACCCTGCTGTTGATTTTAAGTGAAAGCCTGCATCAAAGCCTCTATATCCTGTACCATCCCATTCCGGATCTCCAACACCATATTGGCTATCAACTGTGCCTTCAAGAATTTTCCATTCTTCATCTGATGGTAAATGCCATCCGCCAGTTGGCGGACAAATCCCTTGTGCTCCAGTGTCCAAAACATACTGCATCATTTCATTCCATTGATAAAGGCCTCCATAAGTGTCACAGTTTAACGTATCGTCACCATAACAGTATTTCTCAATAACTGAGTTGTCTGTTTGCTCATTTATACCGTCGATCTTCGTCCCAATATTCAAATTCTCTGCCATCCAGCATTGTGTTCCGATCAATACAGTATTATATATTTGTCCGTCACGGGTGTCGGTGATTGGCTGGCCGCAAGTCCATTCCTCAATGAGAGTAGTGAGCAGATTCCCACTTGTATCAATACTAATTTTATACCTGTTTCCAAGTGAATCTGATAATATCAATGAGTTGGCATGTTTGGCCTCAAGAGAGTACGGAACAGCTAATAATTGGGATGTGCCAAGCTCAAAGTAATTGCTTCCATCTGTGGTATCTATCTCAACTTTTGTGTAATATGTAGCATTTGCCCAATCAATAATAGCCAAGTCACCATTAATTACATTACCCAACCCAATGTTGCATCTGATAAACCCGATCTCGTTACTGGTGAGATTGTGGGTTTCACGGTAAACAGCACTACCAGTCGCGCTATCCTGCAAAATGCTTATTTTTATTATTATGTTTTGGTTTGTTAGGATATTCCCCGAACTATCTCTTGCCACTGCTTGGTATTTGAACGATTGAGGGGATTGCGCCTGGACAGAGACAATCAACAGAACCAATATTTTTAGAAAAATAACTTTCATAGCGTTTAGTATTTAGTAATTGATGTATCAGGAAAAGATTTTGGCATTCGGTTTAATTTTAAAGCTATCGAACAAAAACTACTTTTTCTGCGCAAAAAATAGTTGTATTGCCTGATTCCTTTTCCATTTCTTTTATTATTTTAGTTCTCAAAAAAAATTTCGATCCGCCAGCTGGCGGATACCCCTAAATAGTAAAATAGTAAAACGAGCTTCGCCCGTCCGCCTCCCTGCGGATAGTAAACACTCAGTCCTGCAGGCAACGGGCAGAGAAACCGTAAGTCTTATAGTAGCTGCTCCGGTTCACTCTGTCGATGCCGTAGTGCAGGCTCCGGTACCACGCGTCTGACCCACTGTACTCCGCCGACGACCAGAAGTAGGCGCGATAGCCCAAACTGCTGAAGCCGCCACCGTTGAGCCGGTAGCCGCCCGGAAGAGCTGTGAAACCAAAAGAATTATCCCCATTGCCACTACTATTCCACCCCGTTGTTGATTTTAAATGGTAGCCTGCATCAAGGCCTCTCCATCCTGTGCCATCCCATTCCGGATCCCCAACACCATATTGGCTGTCAACTGTGCCTTCAAGAATTTTCCATTCTTCATCTGTTGGTATATGCCATCCCGTTGGACAAATGCCCTGCACACCTTCTATTGTAACATATTGGATTGCCTCATTCCACTGGTACAAACCTCCATATGTTACACAGTTGGAAATGGCATTGTTATAGCAATATTTTTCAATAGTATCGTTATTTGCCATGTCCTGGTTTCCGGGTATCATGTTACCTACATTCAGGTTTTTTTTTATCCAGCATTGAGTGCCAATTTGTACGGTAGCATAAGCCTGCCCGTCACGTGAATCTATCAAGGAATCCCCACAATCAAAAGTGCTATCAGCAGCAAAATTGATATTAACTGTATCTTTCGAACTACCACAGTGCGTTGAGATAGTCCATGTTAGTATATATGCACCGCCAGTTATTCCATAAAACAGGCTGGCAGGATTTGTTGTATCACTGAAACTTCCGCTAGTACTACTAATTAGTGCCCAGTTACCCAAACCATAAAAAGGGGCATTTGCAGCTAATGTTGTTGAAGTGCCTTGTACATTTGATTGGTCTGATCCGGCATTGGCCTGGGTGGGTTGAGGAGAACAGTCCTGCAAGCAACGGGCAGAGAAACCGAATGCCTTACCGTGGTTGCCCCGGTGCACCTTGTCGTAGCTATAGTGCAGGCGCCGGCCCCACGCGGTAAAACCATTGCGCTCCGTAGACGACCAGAAGTAGGCGTTGTTGCCCAAATGGATGAAGCCGCCATAGTAGTACCGGGCGCCTCCCGGACGAGCGGTAAAACCATATTGATCGGTTCCATTTCCATTAAAAATCCACCCGGTGGTTGATTTTAGGTGATAACCTGCATCAAGGCCTCTCTCTCCTGTACCATCCCATTCAGGATCCCCAACACCATATTGGCTGTCGACTGTACCTTCAAGTATTTTCCATTCATCATCTGATGGTAAATGCCAACCATTTGGACATATCCCTTGTGCACCCGTATCCAAAACATACTGCATAGCTTCATCCCATTGGTATAGGCCTCCGTAAATGTCACAGTTTACAGTATCATCATTATAACAGTATTTCTCAATAACCGAATTGTCTGTTTGATTATTTATACCGTCGATCCTCGCCCCAATATTCAAATTCTCCGCCATCCAGCATTGTGTTCCTATCTGCACTGTTTTGTATTTTTGATTATCTCTTGTATCAATAAGCGAATCTCCACAAATCCATTCTTTTGTGGTAATAATATTTCCGTTTGTATCAACGCTAATATCATATCTGTTTCCAAGTGAATCTGTTAAGGTAAGGGAACTGACATGTTTCGATTGCAATGAGTAGGGCACGGAGAGAATTTGTATGGTTTCGATCTCAATAAAGTTATTTCCACCGGATATATCTATCTCCATCTTTAAAAAATGTTCTGACTTGTGCCATTCGATTGTAGTAAAATCTCCACTGACAACGGTCCCATCACCTACCAATAAATTGATTAATCCAAACGGATTTGAGGTAGCCGGTTGGGTTTCAGAATATACAGATGCCCCGCCAATGCTATCCAATAATATACTGAATTTGACATTCACATTTTGAGAAGACAATCTAAAACCGTTTGCATCCCTGACAATGGCCTGGTAATTAAAGCTTAGTGGAATTTGGGAGGATAAGGAGAATATTATTATTAAGAGTGATGATGTTAGAAAAATTTTCTTCATGGTTTATTGTTTTTATATATCCTTCATAATTCAAATTCACAATTATGTGATTTCTATCATCATTGCAACAGTTATACGCTCAGCTTAAAAGGGTGTGCGCCTTCGCCGCCACTCGTTCATGGCGCACTCTAATCTTTGATACACCGAACAGAGCGACCATATTCTTTATTATCATGATGTCTGTTTATTTCATCATGGTTACCAACTAAATTTCGCTTCCAAGCAGTAGAACTATATTTTCCAGTAGATGTCCAGAAACCGGCGTACTCTCCTAAATTAATGAAATTTAGATAATAAGAGCGAATTCCTCCAGGCAGAGCAGAAAAACCAAAAGTATCAGTTCCATTACCATTATTATACCATCCACTTGTTGATTTTAAATTCTTACCCGCATCAAACCCTCTCCAAGCATTTAAATAATCCCATTCCGGATCCCCGACACCATATTGGCTGTCAACTGTACCCTCAAGAATTTTCCATTCTTCATCGCTAGGTATATACCAGCCATTGGGACATATCCCTTGCGCACCTGTATCCAAAACATATTGCATCATCTCATCCCATTGGTATAAACCTCCGAAAGTGTCACATTTGGTTACATCATCATTATAACAGTATTTCTCAATAACCGAATTGTCTGTTTGCTCATTTATACCATCGATCCTTGTCCCAATATTCAAATTCTCTGCCATCCAGCACTGGGTTCCGATCAAAACAGTATTATATGTTTGTCCGTCACGAGTGTCTATAAGTGGTTGGCCACATACCCATTCAGGGTTAGCAATTAGGTTACCTGCAGTGTCAATAATGATATCATAATAGTTTCCGTTTTCATCTATAAGGGTCAAAGAGGAAGCAATTCCTGTTTCTAATGCATAAGGCACGGAAAGCAATTTTGATAATCCTAATTCCTGAAAATTGGATCCAGCGCTTGTGTCAATTTCAGTTTTTACAAAAAACTCCGAGCTTCCCCAATCAATAGTTGAGAATTCACCTGTTTCAACAGTCCCCGTACCAATAGACAGGGCTACTAACCCAAACATATTGGTTGATGTGTTATGCGTCTCAGTGTACACGGAAGCCCCGGATAGACTGTCTTCAATAATGCTAATTCGGATTGAAAGAGCTTGATTGCTAAGAACATTCCCAATGCTGTCGCGAATGGCTGCCTGATATTTTATGGCCTGGGGTATTTGGGAATGAAGGGATGAGAAGAGGAAAAGGATATTAATGGATATTAACAGATATTTTATCGATATTTTTTTCATTTGTTTATTTTTTTAAAAAATGGGAACTGCCTATAAATAATCTTTGCAGTTTTGTAAAAATTTGCTGATAATTACAAAGTTTTTGTAAACAGCCCCACTTTGAGAAAATCCACCTGCTTAAAAACCTCCTCTTAATCGGGTGAATGAACAAAACAGTATTTTTTAGTAAATAATTAATTTCTTAACTTCAATTATTGAGCTATCAATAATTTTTATCAGGTATACTCCTGGTTTTAAATTACTTATATTTAAAATGGTTTTATTTTCAATTAATTTGTGTTCCAACATTAACTTTCCTTCTCCACTGTATATTTGAACCCTGGAGGCATCAGGCTTTGCATTCAGGTATTCAATAGTTAATATATCTTGTGCGGGGTTCGGGTAAACAACTATTTGCGTTGCCTGGGTAAGATCAGCTATGCTTGTCATAGTCATTTCTACATCCATGATTTTTGACAACCCATTGGAAGAAAAATGATTTGTATTGGGGAAAGACGTATTATAGGCAACTTCTAAGTTAAATAACTCATTGGTTACCGGCCTGAATAGTTTCCATAAGAACGATTCATCTTCTGTAAACCCATCAGTAAATTCATTCGATACCGGGTCATCTCCAAAAGCTACAATGGCATCATTTCCAACTTGCTGAGTTACTTCCAGTACCCCCGAGCACCATCCCTCCTGAGTAAATATTCCAATAATATCGCCTTCAACCATTTTTTCTAAAACCTTTTTATCTATCGCTATTGCATGAGCGTTTGGCGATTTAACAACCTGATTCCAAGGCGTGATAATTTCATATTGCTGTTCGTTAATTATGGTTTCTTCACCAGCGTCATTATCCTGAAATGTTAATGAACAATCATGAGATACATGTATCTTATATGCTTTTCCCGGTAATAAATATTCCAGGCTTGTGATCCCCTGTCCGGGCCAGTACATCAAATTTCCAGCCATCTCTAATACAATTGTGAGCGTATCACCCAAAGGAGCGAACAAATCAATACAATTAACATTATTGGAGCTTAATACAGGTAGCAGACTCCACCCATTATTGAGATAGATTGTATTATTTTCTGGTTTGCAACCCATTATTTTTAGTGAATCTGCAGCAGTCATGTGCAGTTTATATCCGGAATATGTATCCCAATTAACAAGTGTATTAATACCCTGGCCTGGCCAGTATATGTTAGCTTGGAGCATACATAGTGTTAAATTGTTATTAACCGGATAGAAAATGTATTCAACCAGCGTATTGTTTGGAATTAGATAAGACGAGAGTCCACTCCAACCTGCAGGTAGGTAAATTACCTGTTCATAGAAACAGTTTATAGTTTGCTGAAATCCCTGGGTAAGGACCAGGTCGTTTGAAAAATAGGTTTCAATGAGGGGCTCTCCAATCGTGATGCTTGTTTTTAACCCTGCTGCCTCATAGTACCCTCCCGAAGTGGCTATTACAGATGAGTTAATAGTTTGTGAAACAGAACTAAAATAGAAAAACAGTAAGCTGATAAAACATAGAAGTAATGTTTTCATAGTTTTTATAATTGGAATAATGTGATAAAATTTCAAATTTGATTATTAACTGTTTCTTAATATCCAATAAGGATAAATTCATGTTTTTTGTGACTGTAAATTATAAGAAATAAACCTATTTTTAAAGAGAAAAGGAAGTTATTGTACGAGGAGTGATTTGAAGAGTACGAAGGATTCATTTCGAGGTACTAAACAAAATTTTATCTTTTACTTGTACGGAAAATATCGATTTAAGATTGATGTCTTCCGAAGTCGAGATTTACGAGGCTGTTTTCTCAAATTCTTTGATCTTTTTGCGGGTAATTGAAAAGGAAAATATCTCATCATCTTTTTCTAACAGGCAGGTGTGTTTTTTTCTGTCAATACTTGTTAAATAATCCAGATTAACAACCACAAACCTGCTGATCCGAAAAAAGTTATCTGAAGGCAGCAATTGTTCAAGCGCATGAAGGTTACAGGTGACTACAACCTTCTTCTCATTCCCTAAATAAATGATGGAATAGTTACGGTCGGATTCACAATATATGATGTCAGCCGTATTTAGCAAAATAAACCCGGTGCGGGTGTTAAAACGGATTTTTTGGTTCTTTTTGATATCCAGCAATAATTGCTCAATTCTTTTCTGAAAATTGCCTCCAGATCCTTCTGATTTGAATCTTGAAATGGTTTCGGCAAGTTCATTAGGATCAATAGGCTTTAAAAGAAAGTCAAAGGCTGCATATTTTATTGCCTTAATTGCGTATTTATCATAAGCAGTTACAAAAATGATACAGGGAGAGTACTTATACTTCTTTATTTCCTTTACAACCTCAAATCCATTTTTTCCAGGCATTTGGATATCCAGAAATATCACATCAGGACGAAATTTCAGGATCGATTCTATAGCATTATCAGCATTCATCGCTTTGCCAACGATCTCTATCTCCGGAAAGTCCGATAACGATTCCTCAAGAATATCCAAAGACTCCTGTTCGTCATCGACAATGATTGCTGTTATGGTTTTGTCAGTCATTTTTTGTTTCTCACAGATTCCACAGATTAACACAGATTTTTTATTATAAAACAAGCTATTTGCCGACTGTCAACTGCCGACTGCTAACTGCTGACTGCCAACTGGCTACCGCCTACCCCCAACTTATACCTAAACCCCCTCGGAATAGTTACAACAATCCTGGTTCCGATAGCCACTCCAGCATCTGTTAAATCAATGATCTCATGCCCGATTTTTGTATCGTTGTACTGGTTAAACAGGGTGAAGTAATGTTCCATGATACTTAGCCCTTTTCCGGTTGAATCACTGCTTACTTCTGCGGCTTTCTTCCTGCCGATACCATTGTCTTCAATTTTTATTACGAGGTTTTTATTATCTTTTTTGATATGAATGGTCAATAAACCTTTTTCTTCTTTATGCCTGAGCCCATGCTTGATTGCGTTTTCCACATAGGTTTGTAAGACCATCTTGGGTATTCGCCATTTCATATCTACATCGTTATCAATTACAATTTCAAAGATGAATTTATCTTTATACCGAAGTTTTTCCAGGTCAAGATAGCTTTCTACGAAAATCATCTCTTCTTCAATGGTTCTGGTGATCTTATCAGAGGCTTCCAATGTTGAGCGGACCATGTTCGAAAATTTCAGGAATGAATCATAAGCTACATCTTTCTTTTCTTTTTTAATCATTGAAGCAATGGAGCTGAAAACATTAAATGTGAAATGTGGATCCATCTGATTGCGGATGGTCTGAAGCTGCAATTGTGATATCTCATTACGTAGTTCAAATTTTTCCCTCATCTGGATTTGCTGCAATTTACGGATCAGAGTGATGAAGGATAACAGTCCCAGATAGATGCCAAAATATATCAGAAACCTGATGTAATAAAGGGTGTTTTTGTTATATGTATAGAATTCAATGTGATTTCCCATTTGAGTCACAAGTTCGGCAGCCTTTTTTCCATTCAGTTTTAATGAAATATGTGTTCCGCCAATCTGTAGTATATTAATTTTACACACGTGAGAAAAATTTTCAGTAGTAATGTAATATGAAGATGAAGCCCGGTTTGGAAAAACATATTCAGGTTTATTATCCTGGTTAAAATCAAAAATCCCTGGTCGGGGATGAATAATCTCATTAACAGGCCAGTATGTTTTGATTTGACCCATATCAGCACCATATTCAATAATTTCTCCTGTTTCTTTAATAAGGTAGAACGAGGAATTAATATTGACTTTTCTATCAGGGATAAATAAATCTGTTATTGTTTTAGGTGATCGGGGAATTTTTTTTTCTTTCACTATATTCCCGTCTTTATCAAAATAGAACAATACCGGATCGTTATCTTCTGACCCCAAATGATGTTTATATGCTGCAATAAAGTTTTTGTCTCCAATTTTAATCGGCCGGACGTATAGTTCTGTCTTGAAACCAGGGAATTCAATGGGCTCAAATAGCAATTCAAGTTTATTATTAAACACCATTAACCAGGCGCTGTAATCATGTAAATATATTCCCTGGCCTTTAGTAACATTCCCGGCTGCAAAACAATCCCCGATTATTTCAGGTTTTCCATCTCCATCCAGATCAATACAGCTGATATTACTTATTAAATTTCCAAATGAAACGCTTTGAATTAAAGAATCGTTATGGACATCATAGATGAAAAGTATTTTAGGTTGTAGTGAAAAACCTGCCTGAACTGAAAAAAGAAGGTCCGGGTAGTTATCAGTGTTTAGATCAATAACATTTTCAGGGTGGATACTGTAATCAATTTTATCGGAATATTCCAGGCTTATTGATGTAATATATTTATTTCTGAAATTAAAGGTCCCGTCAAATTCTGAAATACAATGAAGTAATATTGAATCTTTTGTTTGAGTAAAGATATAAAGTTCCTTAATACTGTCATTGTTGCAATCACCATACATAATTCGTTCATCCCAGCCAGGTACGTATTTGCCTTGAAGATTCCATTGATCATAAAGGCCTCCATCATGCATAAATATTTGAATCGCAGGATGATTGGTTGATTCAGCATAATAGGATATAATTTTTTCACTGTAACCATCATTGTTAAGATCAACATATTGGACAAAGCCATCTGGATAATCAAAGGTTTCGGATTTTATTAAAGAAACTTTGTATTTATTAAAAATAGGTGGAAGAAGCAGAATGATTGCAACAGCAATGATCAATGCTATGGAGTAGGGGCTGAGTAATACTTTTGGTATTCGTTTCATTTAGCTTGACCGGAATAGGTTACGGAGATTCCAGAAACAAATTTACGAAAAATTTGCTGATAAAAGAGTACCTATGGCAGACAAATAGTAGTCGGCAGTAGCCGGTAGCTGGTAGCCAGTAGCCGGTCGACAATACATCGACAATCGACAATAATACTACTTCCTAATTTATTATTTGTTACTGGTTATTCCTCATTAATATTTCTAATTGAATATTTCTCATTTTTACCTCATCCTCAAATTCCTTCCCCCCCAAAAGAATAATCTTTTCATCCAATTTTGTCGTATATTTGTAAATGGCCTTTGATTAGCTGAAGTTATTATTAACCACTCCAATCAGATGAAAAAGCTGACGGTAATTGCCCTTGCATTTCTAATTAGTTTATCAGGCTATTC
>JAGLWB010000021.1 GCA_023133655.1 Bacteroidales bacterium | reverse complement strand
AATGAGAAATGAGAAATCAGGAATTAAAAATTTGAAATTAAGAATAATAAATAACAAATAAGAAATAAGAAAGTGAGTAAACAAACAGGGCTATACATATGCTCCGGATGTGATATTGGCGAAAGCCTTGACCTTAAGGCATTGGCAAGTATTGCAATCAAGGAATATAACATACCTGTTTGTAAAGATCATCATTTCCTCTGTGGTGATGAAGCAGTAAAAATAATAAAAGAGGATATCCTAAAAAAATCGATTGATACTCTTGTAATCTGTGCCTGCTCACCAAGGGCAAAATCAGATACTTTTTCTTTTGGTAAAAACATTCAGATTGAAAGGGTCAACCTCAGAGAACAGGTTGTATGGAGCCACCAACCCGGAACAAAGGATACACAAATGCTGGCTGAGGATTATGTTAGGATGGGTATTGCAAAAACAGAAAAAACTTCCATCCCTAAGCCATATATCAACGATAACCTTAATGCTGATATCCTTGTAGTAGGTGGTGGTATCACAGGGATTACGGCAGCCATTGAAAGTGCAAAAGCAGGCTATAAGGTCATACTGGTGGAAAAAGAAAAGAAACTGGGTGGCTGGGCTGGTAAGTTATTCATGCAAGTTCCACTTTCCATACCTTATGATCAGTTGGAAGATCCTATCATTTACCAAAAAATGAAGGAACTGGAAGAAATTGATTCCATCACCGTTTTTACTTCGTCAGCAATAAATTCTATTTCAGGGGAACCGGGTTTGTTTAAAGTTAATTTTTCAGCAAATGGAAACTCTCAAGCCCTTACAATTGGGGCAATCATAAGTGCAACAGGATGGAATCCTTATGATGCTACTAAACTTACTGAGCTGGGATACAACAGCTTAGAAGACGTGATCACAGGTGTTGATCTTGAGGTACTTGCGAAAACAGGAAAGATCACAAGGCCATCTGACAATAAAGAGGTAAAAAGTGTACTTTTTGTTCAGTGCGCCGGGTCAAGGGATGAAAAGCATCTCCCCTATTGTTCCAATTTTTGTTGTATGACATCCCTAAAGCAAGCCCGGTATATCAGATCGCTCAATGAAGAAGCAAATGTCTACATCATTTACCAGGATATTCGCACACCCGGGCAGTATGAGCAATTTTATCAGCAGGTCCAGCGAGATGAACGTATTTTTCTAACAAAAGGAACAATTAACGGCATTCATCAACACAACGGGCAAATCCTGGTCAATGTTCAAGATACATTATTGGGAGAAAAAATATCTATCGGTACTGATATGGTTGTTTTAGCAACCGGGATGACACCAAATAACAGTGAAGAGTTAAATTTATCGTACCGGCAAGGTAAGGGCTTACCAGTACTAAAATATGATTTTCCGGATTCACACTTCATATGTTTCCCTTATGAAACCAGACGGACAGGCATTTATGCCGCCGGTGCATTAAGAGCTCCGATGGATATAGCTGCAAGTATGGAGGATGCTACCGGAGCTGCTCTTAAAGCCATTCAATGCATTGAAAGTGCTAAAAAAGGTGAGTCAGTACATCCAAGATCAGGCGACCAGTCCTATCCTCACCTGTACTTAGACAGGTGTACTGATTGCAAACGCTGCACAGAAGAGTGTCCATTCGGAGCTTATGATGAAACCGAGAAAGGTACACCTTTGAGCAATCCAAACCGCTGCCGCAGATGTGGAATCTGTTTGGGAGCATGCCCGGAAAGGATCATTAACTTTGATGATTTTTCAATCGATTCCATTTCCTCCATGATAAAAGCTGTATACATTCCGGATGAATTTGAGGAGAAGCCACGAATTCTGATCTTTGTGTGTGAAAATGATGCCTATCCTGCTTTAGATATTGCAGGCCAAAAAAGATTAGAATACAGTCCTTTTGTTCGCATCATCCCGGTCCGGTGCATTGGATCAATTAACAAAGCATGGATAACCGATGCCTTATCCCGGGGCTTTGATGGAATCCTTCAAATTGGATGCAAACCGGGTGATGATTATCAATGTCATTTCATTCAGGGCAGTGAACTAACAAAAACAAGAGCAGAAAATTACCAGGAAGCACTCGAAACCATGATGCTGGAACCAGAGCGTGTTCAAACAGAATTTGTAGAGATTGATGACTATGATAAAATACCGGAAATCATTAACAACTATGTTGAACTAATAGATGAAATTGGGCCAAATCCATTTAAAGATCTGTAATGATCACGGTTAACTATTTATGATCCCACAGAATTACATAGAGCCGGATATTGATTTTATTCGAAAAGTCGGAAAACAGAGCGGTGCTTCATTTAAGGAGTGTATGCAATGCGGTGCTTGTACGGTTGTTTGCAATTTATCACCTCAAGAAAACCCTTTCCCCAGGAAAGAGATGATCTGGACAGCCTGGGGATTGAAAGAGAAGCTTATTGGCAACCCCAACCTCTGGCTTTGCCATCAGTGTGGTGATTGTTCGTCCTATTGTCCGAGAGGTGTGGATCCGGCGAATGTACTTTCCTCTTTACGGCAGATCAATTATGAATATTATGCAAATCCCAGCTTTCTTGCCAGGGCATTAAACAAAATAATATTTCTTCCAATTGTTATCTTATTCCCGGCAATCATCATTTTACTTATTCTATTATTAGCAGGCACAATGCAAATACCTGATGGGGATGTTAATTATTCTTTGTTTTTCCCTCATCTTCACCTCAACATTTCTTTTAGCCTATTGGTGCTACTGGTGGCCTTCGGGATGGTTTTAAGCATAAAAAAATTCTGGTCTGATATAAAGAACAATATGCCAGGAGTGCGCTCTTATAGCCTTGTAAAAAGTTTTTTTTCTGTTTTAAAAACTATTCTTACACATAAACAATTCAGTAAATGCGACACTCACAAATACCATTATTGGGCACACATGGCTGTTTTCTGGGGGTTCATCCTTTTAATTCTGGTCACACTGGTAGCCATTGCCAATGTGCTGTTTTTTGAATATCCGATGTCGTTGATGCACCCCGCCAAGATAACCGGCAATATAGCTGGTATTTTATTGGTTGTTGGAATATCGATTATGGGTTATCAACGGCTGACCAACAAAAAAGGAACAGGAAAAAGCACCTATTTTGATTGGATGTTTCTGATTTTTCTTTTGCTTTTAACAATTTCAGGTACTATAACACAACTAGCCCGTTTTGGAAACTGGTCATCAGCCTATTATATTTATTTCTTCCATCTTGTTTGTGTTTGGATAGTTATTATTTATGCTCCATATACTAAATTTGGGCATATGATTTACAGGATAGTGGCTATGACTTACGCTAAGTCGGTTGGGAGGTTGTGAGGTGCAGTCAGGTGGTCGTCAGGTGAAATACCTGACGACACGACGACAGGAAATCTGCCTTCTGATATTCGGTGTGGTGGTCAGGTGTTACACCTGACCACATGAAATTATTTTCTCCCTGGATATACTTTTAATGCTTCATCAAGGCATTTCATTGCGCCTTTCAGGTCTTCTACATTTAAAACATAGCTGATCCTTACCTCGTTCATCCCTTTTCCTTTTGTGGCATAAAACCCGGTAGCAGAGGAGAGCATTACCGTTTCATTGTTGTAATTGAAGTTTTCCAAAAGCCATTGGCAAAATTTATCAGAATCGTCAATCGGAAGTTTTGCAACAACATAAAACGCACCCTTGGGGTTAGGGCAAAATGCACCTTCCATTTTATTGATATATTCAACCACAACATTTCGCCTTGTATCGTATTCTTTCAATACTTCATCGAAATAAACATCCGGTACATCAATTGCTGCTTCGGCAGCCACCTGGCCAAAAGTTGGCGGGCTGAGGCGCGCCTGGGCAAACTTCAATGCTGTTTTCATGACTTCCTTATTTTTAGAGATCATGGCTCCTATCCGTACACCGCAGGCGCTATAGCGTTTTGATACAGAGTCTATCAATACAACATGCTGATCTAAACCATCAAGGTGCATCACCGAGTAATGCTTAAGGCCGTCATAGCAAAACTCACGATATACTTCATCAGAAAAAAGAAAAAGATCATATTTTAAAACGATTTCTTTTAATATTTCGAGCTCCTCTTTTGAATACAAGTAGCCTGTGGGATTATTTGGGTTACAGATCATGATGGCTTTGGTGCGAGGTGTGATCGCTTTTTCAAAATCTTCGATGGGCGGAAGGGCAAATCCTGTTTCAATAGATGATGGAATGGGTTTGACTGTAACACCGGCGTTAACCGCAAAGCCGTTGTAATTCGCGTAGAAAGGTTCAGGAATAATGACCTCATCACCATTATCCATACATGAGCCCATGGCAAACAGGATAGCTTCGGAAGCTCCTGCACCGATAATAATATCATCGGCGGTAATATGAATATCTTGCTTAGCATAATATTTAGTCAATTTTTTCCGGTACGAAGGTATACCAGCTGAATGACTATAGGCAACAACCTTTGGGTCATAATTACGCACAGCCTGCATGGCAATGGCCGGGGTTGGGATGTCGGGTTGCCCAATATTAAGATGGTAAACCTTAACACCTCTTTCTTTTGCCTTATCTGCGTAAGGAACTAATTTCCGTATGGGTGATTCGGGCATCCGTTTTCCTTTTTCTGAAATTTTTGGCATGGTAGTTTTTTAATGGTTCCGTCAACTTTTTTCTAATCCAATTAATTTACAAACTTAGGCATTTTCAATGCGAATTAATCAGGCTAAGGTAACAAAAATAAATGGTATTAAACCTCAAAAAAAATCCCGGGATTTATTACCATCCCGGGATTTAATATTTTAATTACTTCGAATTTATTTAGCAATAGGGCTTCCACTTGCATCAATATTTTTTTCAGGCAGGGTTTCTTTTGGAGCCTGAACAACTTCGCCCGATATACGCAATGAAACCGGTGAATTCTTGGCGTTACACTGAACAGTGACCGATTTATTGATCTTTCCAAGCCTGCTTGTTTTATATTTCACTTTAATCACTTCTGTTTTACCAGGAAGAATGGGTTGCCGGGGCCATTTAGGTACCGTGCAACCACACGAAGATCTGACATTAGTCAAAACCAAAGGTTCTTTTCCTGTATTGGTAAATTCAAACTCACAATCACCATTCCCATTTTGATAGATGGTCCCGTAATCATGTATCAATTTATTAAAAGTAATTTCAGGTGCCATAGGGTTATCCCCTTCAGCTGTCTGTGCATTTACTCCAAGAAGGGTAATAAGAATAATTCCAAATAATAATATAATGCGTTTCATTTTATGTGATTTTAAAGTTATTTCTAAAATTAATTTGCAAAGATATGTATAAAATAGATAAAAAAACAAAGATGCAAATAAAAAGATAAATAGAATCCATTGTCAAAACCCTGGCAATTTATTCATTTCCTATAGTTAATAAAAAAATGTTCGTGTTTTCATATTTAACATTGAACAATAAACTTTAAATCCGAAACTTTAATAATTTATGCTCAGCTTTTCAAACAATGTATTACTTTGAATGATATCAATTGCCTTTTGAAACCCATCATCTATCTCATTGATCACATCGAAATATGCATTGTAATCGAATAAATTCCTTGCTATTAAGGCTGTTAATACATGTTGAATTTCAACCAATGATTGATCAAGGCCCTCTTCATCTTTCTTAACACCCTTTTCCTCTGCATAATCAACAAAATCAGCCATTTGATCATTGTCAAATATAAATTTCTCTTTAAAAACTGAAAATTCAGGATATTGTTTCTGAAGGTCAGCCCTATGATTATCCATATACTGAAGTGTGAAAGAATTGAACAGGTTTTTCCTGCGCAAGTCAATATAATAGTCAGAAAAACGGGTTGAGTCGAAAGGGATAAACACATCCGGCATGATACCTCCACCACCATAAACAACACGATTTGCCTGGGTGAAATATTTCAATGAATCGGGAAAATCAATGCTATCGGCATGTACCAGCTCACCATGTTTAATCCTGCGGCTAAAATCCTTATAGTAATCTTCAATGCCATCTTCATAAGGTTTCTGAATACATCTGCCTGTTGGTGTATAGTACTTTGCAGTAGTCAACCTGATAATTGATTCATCCGGCAACCGGAAAGGTTTCTGAACCAATCCTTTTCCGAAAGATCTTCTACCAACTATAATTCCTCTGTCCCAATCCTGTACAGCTCCGGAAACGATCTCGCTCGCTGAAGCGGATCCTTCATTGATCAATACAACCAGTTGGCCTTTTTCAAACACCCCTTTATCAGTAGCATTAAAATTATATTTCGGGCTTTTCAATCCTTCGGTATACACTATTAATTTTCCTGTATCAAGGAACTGGTCGGACAGATCAACAGCAGTTTTCAAATAACCACCAGAATTGTATCTCAGATCGAGGATAAGTTTTTCCATGCCCTTTTCTATCAATCCGGAAACTGCTTTGTCAAACTCTTCCAAGGTAGTCTTTGAGAACCGGTTAATCTTGATATAACCAATATCGGGAGTAGCCATATAGGAGGCATCAATACTATTAATAGGTATTTTATCCCTGACAATGGTAAAATCCAGCAGTTCCTTCCTGTTCTTTCTGGCAATAGAAACAACTACTTTAGTACCTTTCTTACCTCTAAGCCTTTTAAAAACAAAATTATTGTCGATCTCGGAGCCTGTAGCATTTTCCCCGTCAATCTTAACGATCTTATCACCAGCCATTATTCCCAGTTTTTCTGAAGGCCCTCCTTGAATAGGTGCAATAACCAGGATAGTGTCTTTGAAAATCTGAAACTGTACGCCTATTCCCTCAAAGTTTCCAACCAGCGGTTCATTGGCTTTCTCAACATCTTCTTTTGAAATATAAACCGAGTGCGGGTCAAGCTCTTTTAACATCTCAACAATAGCTGTTTCAACAATTCCAGGTTGATCAACCGTATCGACATAAAAATAATCGATAATCTGCAAGGTGGCTGCAAATTTCTGCACTGTTTCTTTCGCATTACTACTTTGCGAGTGCCCAATCTGGCAAAAAACCAAGGCACTGAGTATAATTACCAATGATAACTTTATTCTATTAATTTTTTTCATACTTTCTAATTTTTGTGCAAAGATAATGCCAAATAATTTAATATCTCCTTATGCCATTACTTCATAAGATGGAAAATTTTAAAATGTGTATATTTGCATCAGGTTGGGACAGGTCGCGACCTGTCCTAACCTATCGCGACCTGTCCCAACATAATCAAACCCATGAACCTGGAAAAAAGAAAATTCATTCATAGCCTTGTCTTTCCTGCCATTTTCCTTCTGTTGTTGTGGTTGATTAAATTATCGGAAATTGTTTTTTCTGTTGATCTTGCATTTTTGGGTATTTACCCACTGAAAGCAAGAGGGTTAACAGGCATTCTGTTCTCTCCATTGCTACATGGTGATATCCCGCACCTCGCTACAAACTCTGCACCATTGCTTGTTTTAGGGGTCATGCTTTTTTACTTTTACAGAAAGATCGCCTACAATGTATTTTTTTTAATTTATCTTCTTGGTGGTCTTTGGGTCTGGTTTGGAGCCAGAGAGGCATTTCATATCGGGGCCAGCGGACTTATCTATGGCCTGGCGTCGTTTTTATTTTTCAGTGGATGGATCAGAAAAGATGTCAGGTTATCAGCTCTTTCGCTGGTGGTTGTTTTTGTTTACGGCAGTATGGTTTGGGGTATTTTTCCAAACTTTAACCCAAAGCCTGATATTTCCTGGGAGTCCCACCTTTACGGATTTATTTCAGGACTGATCCTTGCTTTCTATTTTAAAAAATTCGGACCTCAACCAAAACGATATACCTGGGAGGAAGAAGAGGAGGAAGATGAAGAAAATGACCCTGGCGAATCAGGAAATATTCCTTTCAATTACCATTACAAAAAAACCAACGATCCTTAATCAGGACGGTGTCTTTGCACTTTTCAACCATAACCTGTCGTACAAAAAAAGGATGATTACTGTACCCAGCCCAATGCCGCTAAACACAATCCAGATATTTGAAGGGTGATAGGTATCCCATAAATAATTTGTAAGGGTTTGCTCATCCATTCCCATCAGTTGGCTGGCGCGATGAATATAGTCGTTTTGAGTAAAATGTTCTGATATCTCAGGAATGTTTAATCCTCTAAGAGCCACTTCTTTCTGCAACAAGGTGATTTTGTCAGCGATGGCAGAATAAACATTTCCGGAAAGGATACCGGCGAGGAAATTACCGCCAGCCATTGGGAGGAAAGAACATCCCATGTACAGAGCCACTTTGTCCTTTGGTGCAATCTTACCAATATATTCAGTGATCTTTGGTGAACTGGCCATCTCTCCCAGTCCAAAAATAAGCAAGGAGAGAAAAAGATAGAATCCATTTTGAGTAATAAACCATAAACCAATGCCCACTGAAGCAACAAAAATTCCGGATATCATAGCGTTGAGAGGTTTGTATTTCATTACAAAAGAAGATACCAGTATCTGAAATAATACAATATATAAGGCATCAATATTAGTGATCATCTCAGGTGCTATTGTCCCCTCACTAGTTCCAATTGCTCCGGCAAGTTTGGGTGACAGAAAATGGAGTGCATTGTATATAGATGTAGTATCTACCCATTGTTCGATGAAAACCGGCAATGTATAAAAGAGCTGGTTGTACATTGCCCAAAAACCAACGATAATTAAAAGAAAAACCAAAAATTTCAGATCTCCCAATGTCATAATAATATTTTTAAGTATCACACCTATTGACTTTCCTAAAGGCTCGGTGTTTTTTACCCTGTCGGGTTCCTTAAAAAAGAGCAAAACAATAATGAAATTCACTGCAATCACAAGCGACGACATAATAAAAACGTAATTCCAGTCAAAGACGCGGAGCTTTGATGCGAAGATGGGACCAATAAAAGCGCCAATATTGACCATCATATAAAAAATACCAAAACCAATAGATGAAGTTTCGTCATCGGTTGTTTTGGCAATAGTGGCTGAGATAACTGGTTTAAAAAGTGCAGCGCCCAGGGCAAGGTATAGAAAAATCATAAACATCCCTGTATAGGATGAAAACTGCCCCATCATATAGTAACCGGTAAAAAGTATGATAAAAGAAAGAATAAGTGTTTTTTTGTAACCAAACTTATCAGCTATTGCACCGGTAATAACAGGAAGGAAATACAGGATCATGACCACTGTTCCAATAAGGATTCCTTTTTGGGACTGGGTAAAACCCAGGGCTCCTGTATCCCTAGATCCGGTGAGGTAGAGCGCAAAAACCATGAACATGCCATACCATGCCCACCTTTCAAATAGCTCCATTGTATTAGCCGACCAAAACGACCCTGGGAATTTTCTAAAGACACTCGAAATTCTACTCATAATCTGCTAGTTGCATTAAGAATGAAAAGGGACAAAAATAGAGAAATTTGTCGGTTTAGTATAGTTTTACTCCTGAAGTATAACTACGAGTGCCTTGAGTTCGGAGTGCCTTGAGTGCCTGAAGTACTCTGATTAGTTATCCTGAAGTGCTTAATATTGAATCCTTTTGGTTTTTATTTAATCCATGGTAAAATAACACCTAAGCTTGAGCCATAATGAATCAGCAAATAAATCAGAATCTTTGATCTCCTCCATCGAATTAAATTCACCTGATTGACCCTTGTATTTCATTATTGCCTTCACATTATCATAATCAAGATAAGGATGTCTGAGCAATTCTTTGAAAGTTGATTTATTGATATTTTTTCGTTGGATCAAGTTAGTATCAATAGAAATAAAGCTGATCAAAGGCATGAACCGGTCGCTATCCATACCATAAACCTCAAGTAACTGATCATAACTATAGTACCCTCCCAGCAAATTACGGTATTTGATAATTCTGGAAGCAAACACCGGGCCTATTCCTTTTAAAGGGAGCAAATCAGCAGAATCAGCAGCATTTAACTCGATGCATCTTTGTTTTTTTGGCTTATAGACCCTTTCTCTTTGTAAAGAATTAATGCTTTTTTTTTCATAATGAACTGGCTTCTCTTTTTCAACTTGTTGCAATGAATCTATCCAATTATTTCTCACCTGGTAGAATACCTCAATTTCCTTTTCAAACTCTGTAAAATCAACATCGGGCCAATGATTGAAGAAGGAAAGTGAATACTTAGTGATTATAAGCATAATCAGGATAGCAGATAAAACAATAACACCACGTTGTTCTTTCCTGGAAAAGGTTAAAAAGTTTTTTATTTGTTTGATCACCTGGGTTGTAAGGATTACTTGTTATTTGTTGTTAATCAGTAAACTGTGGTTTTGTTACCCTGAATTCTCCAAATTTTTTTCAAATTAGTTTAATGTATTTTCATATCTTTGAATTTTCATATTACCATTTATCCACTATTCTACTGACTATCAGGATATTATGAATGACCTCCTTGCCTTTCTGGATAAGATATTTGTTGCATACAATGATTATATTGGGGGGTATGCATTACTAATTATATTGATTCCGACCGGATTATTTTTCTCGATTAAATTTAAATTCCTGCCCATTTTAAAGTTAGGGCACTCTTATCGTGTTATTCGCTATGAAAGTACAGGAGACATTGGCGATATCAATCATTTCAAAGCGCTTACCACTGCTCTTTCAGCAACCATTGGCACTGGTAATATTGTCGGCGTTGCTCTGGCATTGTATTGGGGAGGGCCCGGTGCTATTTTCTGGATGTGGGTTACCGGTTTGCTTGGCATGATTTTAAAGTTTGTTGAGTGCACTCTTTCAACAAAATACCGGAAGTTAAACAGTGATGGTAGCGTTTCAGGAGGGCCCATGTACTACATGGAGATGGGATTAAAAAGCATGTTGGGCCCTTTTGCAAAAGTTCTGGCTGTCATTTTCGCCGGTGCTACGATATTGTGTTCTTTAGGCACAGGCAATATGGCTCAATCTCACTCCATCTCTGATGCTTTGTTCACGAATTACAACTTTCCTGTTTGGGCAACCGGTTTAGGTATTACAACTGTAGTTTTGCTGGTGATCGTTGGTGGGATTAAAAGGATTGCAAATGTCACAGCCCGGTTAGTGCCTTTTATGGCTGTTGCTTATTTCAGCAGCGCCATATTGATATTAATAATTTTCTACGATAGAATTCCGCCAGCTATTGCCATGATCTTTACAGATGCTTTCACCGGTACCGCAGCAACAGGAGGTTTCGTTGGATCTGTTTTTATTATGACCTTGGTTTGGGGTGTCAGGCGTGGTCTTTTTTCAAATGAGGCGGGACAGGGATCTGCGGCGATTGCTCATGCTGCTGCCAGAACCAAGTATCCGGTTAGAGAAGGCCTTGTAGCTTCGGTAGGGCCATTGATTGACACACTCATTATCTGCACCATAACTGCACTGGTAATTATTGTTTCAGGTGCATGGCAAAGCGATATCAAAGGTGTTGGAATGACTGTAGAGGGTTTTTCAATAGGGCTGAGTAAAATTGGTTTGGGGGGCATTGGGCGGCATATTGTTGCCGGAGGCCTGTTATTATTTGCATTTTCCACAATTATTGCCTGGTCATATTATGGTACAAGGGCTGCCAATTATCTTTTAGGAGAAAAATCGATAAAGCCTTATCGTTATGTATATGGTGTTTTTGTATTTATTGGATCGGTATGGGGTATTGACATAGTATGGCATTTTGTTGATATGGTAATCACCTTCATGACAATACCGAATCTTATTGCCTTGCTTTTACTTACACCTGTTGTAAGTAAAGAGATCAAATTATATTTTTCTGATATGAAAGCTATCAAAAAAAATTAGCACCCTTGTTATTTATATCTTTTTATCTCTCCTGATTTAATTTTTCGCAGGTAAGCAGCGAGGTCTCTTTTTACTTCGGGAGCTAAAATAAATAATCCAAGGATATTAGGAAAAGCCATACTCAAAATCATCATATCGGTAAAGTCAATAACTGCGCCCAGGCTTGATGCCGCACCAACAACAATTGCACTTAAAAAGAAAATACGGTAAACATTGTCGGCAACCTTCCTGCTTCCAAACCACTTCTCAAACAAGTCCCCCAATAGGTAATTAAATCCTGTAATTCCATAGTATGACCATGAAATCATGGTAGAAAAGGCAAACAGAAGAATCGCAAAAATAAGTATGTATGGGAACCAGGGGAAAACACTCCCAAAAGCGGCTGATGTCATCTGTGCACCTTCCAGCCCTTCAGGATTTTCATACATACCGGTAAAAATTAAAACCAATGCTGTCATCGTGCAGATTACCACTGTATCAATAAAGGGTTCGAGCAGGGAAACGATGCCTTCGGTGACCGGCTCATCTGTTTTAACGGCCGAGTGAGCTATTGATGCTGACCCAATACCGGCTTCGTTTGAAAAGACAGCTCTTTGAAAACCAATAATAAGCACTCCTAGTATGCCTCCTTTGATGGCATGGGGTGAGAAAGCGCCATCAAAAATCAGCCTTAAAGCCTCAGGAGTATGATTAATATTCATAAAAATAATAACAAGCGCTGTGCCAACATAAAGGGCTGCCATAAAGGGAACGATCTTATCGGTAACCCTGGCAATACTTTTAATACCTCCAATAATTACGACACCAACAATAATTGCCAGAATAATCCCAAAAAAAACACTGTAGTTTTCGAAAAATGGAGAAATAAGTTTTAATTGTGCAAAAGCCTGATTAGATTGAAACATGCTGCCACCACTAAAAGAGGCTCCAAGCAACAAAACAGCAAACACAAAAGCCAATATTTTTCCTAAAAGTCCAAGATTTTTTTTCTTCAACCCTTTACTAAGATAATACATTGGCCCACCGGAGACTTTGCCATTTTCATCGATTTCACGATACTTAACGCCCAATGTACATTCAACAAATTTGGTTGTCATACCAAACAATCCGGCAATTACCATCCATAAAGTTGCCCCCGGCCCTCCTGCAGCTATTGCTATAGCAACTCCTGCAATATTTCCAAGGCCTACCGTTCCTGACAAAGCGGTTGCCAAAGCCTGAAAATGAGATACTTCACCTTTTTCACCCGGTTTATCGTAAACACCACGAGTAAGATTAATTGCATGCTTAAATCCTCGTAAATTGATAAATCGCATAAAAAAAGTGAAAAGAAGAGCTCCGGCAATAAGCCAAATAACGATCAAAGGGATCATTTTTGTGCGAATATCTCTATTAGGATGTAGCAACGGATCATGATTATCATCATAGATAACAGGGTCATAAATTCCAAGAGCGGCAAACGGATCCCAAAACAACCAGGTTGATAATTTTTGCACCAAAGGGTGAAACCAGCCATTTATTTTTTCTGCTGAAGATGTTGCCGGAATCAATATGCTTAAATGAAGCGAATCATTTTTTGCATCAATTATTATGACGTCAACAGTTGTTCCTTCCGTTAAATGCCAGGCAACAGGTGAATCTACTGGGGTGCTTTGATTGGACCATTTATAGATATATGGTTCCGTCCCTCCTGAAACCATCAATTCGATATATGCATTGTTGATTTCTTCCGTCTCATCTTCAATCGTATACTTTACAGCCAATTCCGGTTTCTGATTGGTGGATGAAAGTTTTAAAGCCTCCTGAGGTTGTTCAGATGAAACAAATTGACTTGATGTGGTATCATCATTTGGATTTGCCTGAATAGAATAACTGAACCATAATAAAAGAATTGTGATTAAAAATAAAAGACGTGAGGGTACAAAATGCATCTTATCAATTTTTTTTACTTGAGCGAACAAAGATGTGAAAAAATATTAATTAAAAAAAGCAGGTGTACAAGCTGGTTTCTCACACCACAAAAAAAAATCGTATTTTTGAGGCTGTTATATAGCATATAACACATAGTTCATTGCACGCAAAACGTCAAACCATCATCGGCCATTACAAAAAAAATGTTACTAACCATATCTTTTGATTTTGATTTTATTCCACTATTGGTGGTTCTGGCTTTGGCCTGGCTGGTACCGGTTAGCATGACCATTTTTAAGATTAAAAAAGTCCCAACCATAATAGTAGAGATTCTGGCCGGATTCATTATCGGGAAATTATTTTTAGGATCCATTTCTTTTGAAAGTGCCCGGATTTTAGACTTTCTGGCGTTATCGGGTTTTTTATTCCTGATGTTTCATAGTGGCCTTGAGATAAACGTAGATCAAATCATGGCATCCTTTCCGAAAAAAAAGATTACCTATTCAAGATTTTTAAAGAACCCCCTTCTTGTTGGAATTGTTTTCTTTTTCATTACGATGGTGCTGGCTTATGGCAGTGCCATATTTCTCTCATATTTTGTTCACATAAATAACATTTTTTACTATTCTCTAATTCTTGTTACTACGTCGGTGGGAATTATTGTTCCTGTTTTAAAAAACAGGGGTGAGATTAACAGCCGGTTTGGCCAAATGATTATTCTCGCCGCCGCTTTTGCTGATATTTCGAGTATTGTGTTATTTTCATTTTCTGCATTCACCATTAAAAACGGGTTTCAGGTAGAATTACTGTATATTCTGTCTTTGTTTATTGCTTTCTTAATCTTTTACAAATTAGGACGACGTTTGAAACAGTTGCCACTTGCCAAAAGGCTCTTATTCGAGCTTGAGCATGCAGCATCTCAAATAACTATACGTGGAGCTATGGTCGTTATTATTCTTTTTGTTGCCCTAGCACAATTGATTGGTGAAGAAGTGATGTTATTGGGGGCTTTTTTAGGAGGTTTGCTATTGTCATTCTTCCTCCACAAAGAGCGTTCGCTGATATTATTAAAACTTGATGGGATGGGTTATGGTTTCTTTATACCCATTTTTTTCATAATGGTTGGAGTTAACTTTGATACGGCTTCTTTGCATGATTTCGACAACACATTGTTTCTCTATCTTGGCTCACTATTCGTAATATTATATGCAATCAAACTAGTTCCGGCTTTTTTGTGGGTAAGGTTATTTGGAAAGAGAACAGCCTTAAGCGGAGGATTTCTCATGGCCTCAAGGCTTAGTCTTATTATTGCGGCCTCTCAAATCGGACTTGATCTTGGGATCATTTCACCCAGTGTAAATGCCGGTTTCATCATTATGGCAGTAGTTACCTGCACACTTTCTCCATTGCTTTATAATTATTTAACCCCAAGGAGTAAGTTCAAGGGAGATAAAACGATTATTGTGGGAGGAAGCAGCACTGGGGTTCTATTAGCCCGCCGTATGCAAATGCATGGAAAATCGGCTGTTATAATTGAGAAAGATAAAAATCGCTATGAGGATATCAAATCAAAAGGGATCACCGTGATTCACGGCGATGGCAAAGATCCTTCGATTTTCGATTCGCTGGATCTCTCTCCTTCTAATTATGTTGTTATTGAAACCGCCACCAAGGAGGAGAATCTTGAAGTTGCCAGAATGCTAAAAAAGGATCTTGGACATGAAAATGTCATTACTGCAGCATCCACTGCAGCAATAAATGACAATCTAAAACGATTGAATGTAGAACTCATAGATGTAACCAGAACCCTTGCCACAACCATTGAAAATCTTATTATCAGACCAACCACCTATCATGCTTTGGTTGAAACGTTTGATAAGTTCAATGTTGAGGAGCTAGCAATAACAAACCCTGACCTTGATGGGTTACAAGTTAAGGAGATCCCTTTTCATGAAGACGGTTTTCTTATGCTTATCAGAAGAGGCAATGAAATGGTGGTTCCCCATGGAGACACGTATTTAAAAAGCGGTGATGTCGTTGTGGTATTTGCTACCGACACAGCGATGGATGATTTCAGAAAACGATTTTCGTAATAACTACTCCCGTTCAAGTTAATGATTTGTATCCCGCATTATATCTCTCAGCTTGCTAATCTGCTCTGGTGTTCCAAGGACAAAAAGTTTAGTATTAGGTTGCACCACAGTATCGGGTGGAGGATTTAGCACAAACTGACCGTCTGAAGTTTTAATTCCGATTATATTTACACCGCATTTTTTTCTGATTTCAATTTTATCAATTGTCTGATCACAAAACGCCTCAGGCATATTATCACAAAATATTTCATCAAGGTTTGTTGGGTCGACACTCTGGATAGAGAGATGTCCAAGAAACTCTACAACATCAGGCCGGGCCACAAGTTTTGCCATGTACGCCCCTCCAACTTTTTCAGGCATAACCACATTATTAACACCTGCCATATGTAATTTCTTTTCTGAACTTTCATTTGATGCTCTGCTAATAATTGATAATGAGGGATTTAACTCCCTTGCTGACAGCACAACAAAAACGTTATCCGTGTCTAAAGGCAGGGTTGTTATCAATGCCCTGGCTTTTTCAATTCCGGCTTTAATCAACACCTCATCATCTGTAGCATCACCAACAATAAAAATCAGGTTCTCATTTTCCTGTAAGGATTCAATTTCCTCCTTATTAGAATCAATAACAACGCATATGGTTTGATGTGCAAGCAATTCATTGGCTGCTTGTAATCCGTTACGGCCATATCCGCATATAACTACATGATCTTTCATTTTTTTCATGTCTGATTTTTTAATATAGCCCCTTAATAATTTGTTTAACTGCCCCTCAATAAAAGAACCTGTTAAAGAAGAGATGGCGTAGGCAAAAACACCAAGGCTCGTAAAGATTAGAATAATCGTAAAAATCTTTCCTCCGTCAGAAAGTTGTTTGACTTCCCTGAATCCAACTGTAGAAAGCGTAATAACAGTCATATACAAAGAGTCGAAAAACGAAAAATCCTCGATGATTTTATATCCTGTAACACCAAAAACAAACACAAACAATATCAGCAGGAAAGGGTATCGTTTTTGTACTTTTTTAAAGGTTGTTTCTTTCAAATGGCGAATCTTTTCTGTAGAATTATTACTGCAATATTAATCATTTAATCAGAGATATTCAACTTCAGATTTGATTAAGGCTAAATAATGTTGTCCCAATTCTACATTGCAAACATTTTTTCTGATCGCAGTACATTTCTTTTAACTGGAGCAGGGCCTGTGTATGAAAAGCTGTATCTGTTTGCAGACCGATTTCTTTCCAGACTCTGATAATTTTGTTCTGTTCACCTTTTACCTCATTCAAAAATTCGATTGCCCTTTCAACTATTTCCGGATTATTTCGTATTGATCCATATGTAAAGATAAGAGGGATAACAGTATTGATCAGAATAAGGTCAACCGACCGCCGGCCTATTGATTTTTTTCTTCTTGGTGAAGACTTATCAAACAAAAAATGTGTTTTCCAGTAATCAGAGGCCATAAGTTCAAACAAAGGCCTAAGATCTATTAATTCTAATGCGCTGATAATTTTAGAGAATAAATTCGTATTGTACCTGGTCAGATTAGCAAATTGAGAAATTCTAATATATGGAAAGTTAGCCGGCCGCAACCGTAATAAGTTCCATAAGTGAGTCTCAATAGGTACAAGGTTGTATTTTTTTTGAAGAAATAGATATTCAAGTTTGAGTCTGGATGGATATGCATCCTTAAAATCATTATTTAACAAACCGGCCTGACCAAATAACAAGGCTTCTATCTGAAACAAACTATTTCTGTGCTTTAACAGCAGTTTATATGGTGTTGACTTAGCCAGCATTTCAAAAGGGATAGCATTTAATCTAAAACCAAAATTTTTTGCCAATAAAACGTAAAATACCTCTTCCCAATCATTTCCTGTTAGATCCAGAAGTGCTTTTATATAGCGTTGTTTTTCCTCAAATCGTTCAATAACCATTCTTTCCAGTGTACTTTCAATAATAATTGTATCAAGGGTATTGATAAGCTTCTCGCATGGAACCTGGTTTAGATTTTTCATTATGTCTTTATATCTTTCAAGCAACATAGCATTAAATTTATCTTTCACACAAAGAACAGGGATAGGTTCTCCATTTTGCCTTTGCACCGAATAATTATCCTCGAAAACAACATGAAGGATAACATTTTTATACTTTTCATCACGATGATGTCCATGGCGGATCCATTCCGAAGATTTCAGGTGGATCTCAATATTTCCTGCCCATAATGTATTTCCGATCACTATCCTTGCATCAATAAAGTCAGGTCCAGCATCACTGTTATGTATTCCAGGTTTAATAATCCTTACCTCCTCCCCTGTTGTGGATATTAGCACAGGATTTAATAATTGGTATTTCCAGATGTAGTGAAGAAATTCTTCCGGCATAAAATCATTGTTTTTCTGTTAATCACAGAAACGCGTTTTTGTGACCCTATTGAAAGGAATGTTAATTGAAAACATTTACCAAAATAATAAAGTATCATTATTTGTTTTTCTATTAAAAAAATATTAATTTTGCACAAAGGAACACAATGAAATAATCTTTTTTGATGATGAATGCTGATCAGCTAATTTCCTCTATAGAGCTAAAGATCAGAAATTTAATTGAACAGCAAAAATCCATTAAAGAAGAAAATAATTATTTAAAACAACAAAAGGAAAAAATTACAAAAACCTTAGAAGTACAGAAATCTATGATAACTGATCTGGAAAACAAATACAGGATTCTGAAGGTATCAAAAGCCCTTGAAATAAATACCGGATCGAAAGATGTTAAAAAAAAGATTACTGAACTTGTGCGGGAAATTGACAAATGTATTAGTCTTTTAAATAAATAAAACAGATTCTCTTACGGGAGAAAATATATGAATGAACTATCAATAACAGTGCATATTGCCGATAGGCCGTATCATTTAACGATAGACAGGAAAGACGAAAAAATAATCAGAAAAGCAGCAAAAGCTATCAGTGTATTGTTAAAGGAATATTCGGAAATATATGCTTTTAAAGATAAACAGGATCTGTTGGCCATGGCAGCATTAAATTATGCAACCCTTGCCTTTAATTCGGAAAACCGTTTATCTTTTAATAATGATGAATGGAGTAAAAAGCTATTGGTGTTAGATGAAATTTTAACCAATAGTTCATAAAAGACTGACAAGGCGTTCTTTGAAAAAATATTAAAAAATTACCCGCATTAATTCAGACAGTTTGTAAACTCAACATTACAACTTTTAGGGCTTTGCTCATAAGGTTGTAGAACAGGCCTCACCCTTCGGGGATTCAAATATACTTGTATGTTTGGACGGTGGACGTTCGAAAATCTTGGCTGCCCTTTCCATGTCATCTGGGGTTTCAAAACTCCGAATTAACTGCGGGTTTTTTTTATTGATTTATTGCTAATATATACTAAACGAAAAGGGAAATGGATGATATACTACTAATATTGGCTGCATCTGTAGCAGGATTGGTAATCGGAATATTGGTAACAAGCACAATCTTGCGAAAAGCAGTAGAAAAGAAAAGTGAGAATGTTTTGAAGGAAGCTCAGGAGAAAGCTGAAGTTATTAAAAAAGAAAAAATCCTCCAGGCAAAAGAAAAATTCCTCCAGCTTAAGTCTGAACATGAAAGAATTATTCAGGATAAAAATAATATCCTTAATAAAAATGAAAACAGGCTAAAACAGAAAGAATCGACCTTCTCACAAAGAATGGAAGAACTCCAGCGAAAACAAAAAGAGGTTAATACAATAAAAAACAACCTTTCCATACAACTGGATCTGGTTAATAAAAAACAGGTGGACCTGGAAAAATCACATAGAAAACAGGTTGAACAATTAGAAACAATTTCCGGTTTATCAGCTAATGAGGCAAAAGCTCAGCTTATAGAGAATTTGAAAGAAGAGGCCAGTACCGAGGCAATTTCACATATTAAAGAGGTTGTTGATGAAGCCAAATTGACGGCCAATCTGGAAGCTAAAAAAGTTGTCATTGAAACGATTCAACGGACTGCGGTTGAGCATGCCATTGACAATACTGTTTCTGTTTTTAATATTGAAAGCGATGAGGTTAAAGGACGTATTATTGGAAGAGAAGGTAGGAATATCAGAGCTTTGGAATCATTAACAGGAATTGAAATTATTATTGATGACTCTCCAGACGCTATTATTTTATCAGGTTTCGATCCGGTGAGACGGGAGATTGCTCGACTGTCGTTGCATAAACTTGTTACGGATGGACGCATTCACCCTGCCCGGATTGAAGAAGTGGTTGCTAAAACGAAAAAACAAATTGAACAGGAGATCATTGAAACCGGTAAGCGTACGTGTATTGACCTTGGGATACATGGTATGCACCATGAATTGACCCGAATGGTTGGACGCATGAAATATCGTTCTTCCTACGGCCAAAATCTTCTTCAACACTCAAAAGAAGTAGCTAACCTCTGTGCAACCATGGCATCAGAGTTAGGGTTAAACCCAAAGACTGCAAAACGCGCCGGATTGTTGCATGATATCGGAAAAGTACCGGATAATGAACCCGAACTCCCTCATGCATTGTTAGGCATGAAATTAGCCGAAAAATTTAAAGAAAAAGCAGATGTCTGTAATGCAGTCGGGGCTCACCATGATGAAATAGAGATGACCTCTCTTATTGCACCTTTAGTCCAGGTTTGTGATGCTATCTCAGGAGCAAGGCCAGGGGCAAGAAGGGAAGTTGTTGAGGCCTATATCCGGCGACTTAACCATCTGGAAAATTTGGCATTATCCTATCCGGGAGTTATTAAAACGTATGCTATTCAAGCTGGCCGCGAACTTAGGGTAATTGTTGGCGCTGATAAAGTTACCGATAATGAAGCGAATCAGATTTCCTTTGATCTGTCAAGAAAAATCCAGGATGAGATGACTTATCCCGGACAAATTAAAATCACGGTAATCCGGGAAACAAGAGCTGTTAATTACGCTAAGTAATTTGAAAATTACTGCTATTTTCTAGAAATTAACAGGTCATAATCCAATCACCAGGCTGGAAATGAGCCTACTAAGATCAACATCAGCTTTTGCAGCTGATTCAAAAATATCACTAAGATTAAGAGGGGCCAGATTATCAGGGTCGCATTCATCGGTAATAACAGATATAACCGCACATGGCAGGCCCATATGATTAGCTACGATAACCTCAGGTACAGTAGACATCCCTACCACATCAGCTCCAATTATCCGTAAATATCTGTACTCAGCTTTTGTTTCCAACATAGGGCCCGGGAGAGCTGCATAAACTCCTTTATGAAGGATAATGTCATGTTCATTGGCAATTTTCTCAAGTTTTTCGTTTAGCACTGAAGAATAAGGTTGGCTCATATCAGGAAACCGGGGGCCTAATTCATCATTATTCATGCCAATTAGCGGGTTTCCTGGCATGAGATTGATATGATCGACAAGAAGCATCAGTGTTCCTTTTTTTAAATCAGTATTCATAGCGCCACTTGCATTGGAAATTAACAGGTATTTAATCCCGAGTTTCTTCATCACTCTGACTGGCAGGGTTATTTGTTGGTACGAATACCCTTCATAAAAATGATACCTTCCATGCATAGCGACTATTTTTTTTCCGTTAAGGGTGCCGTAGATCAGGTTGCCTGAATGAAAATCCACTGTAGCCAGCGGAAAATGTGGTATATCTTCATATGGGATATCCACGTCAATAAAGATCTTATCAATTAGCTTTCCAAGGCCGGTTCCGAGAATAATACCGACCTCAGGGGATTCAAATCCTTTTTCTTTCAAGAATGCTGTGGACTCATTAATTTGTTGCAGGATACTCATGTCTCATTTAATAATAGTTTAAGGATTTTCAAATGTATTAAAATATGCTTAAAAAATTCTTATCGTTGTCATTTTTAAGTGTAGAACGATAAAGCGGTTCACGGGAATCCCTTACCCATTTCTCGGATCCTCTTTTAACGGCAACTTTGCCAATTTTTCGACAGTTACACTGGGAAAATCAAACTCTTCATTTATCGTGCCCTGAATTAAATAAATTCCTTTTCCCTGAAAAGGGTAATTCTTTAAGGAATCAGGAAAATGGACCGTATCGAAAAACTCACCATGCACATCCAGGAAAGTTCCAAAATGCATCAATTCTTTCTTTACTGTTCTAACATACTTGACCGTTACCAGGCGGCCAACCATACGGACTTTCTTCCCAATATGCATTTTTAAATCGTTCCCAAAAACCTCCCCCCTGTATGATGTTTCCAGCATATCGAAATAAGAAACAGTAACCGGAAATCCCAGGAATTCAAATTCATCATAAGCATCTTCTAACTTCTCATGCTTAAGCTCCGGTAGCCTATAATTCACGATAGAAGCATTGAAAAGAGACCCTGTGTAGTTCACTTTTCTGGCTTTTCCAAAAAAAAGATGGACTTCCCATAGCAACTGTGCCTTGGTTCTACCGGTAAACCTCAACGCCCCAACCCTGATCAGGGTAATCATCTGATCCAATGGCGCTTGTATGCGCTCAACAAAGTCTTCCAGGCTTTTATATATTCCGTTTTTATCTCTCTCAAAACTGATTGCCCGGGAAATCTTTGTTTGCAGGTTTGTAATATGAATAAATCCAATGTAAACATTCTTACCAATTATTGATGTTTTGTATTGACCATGATTTATACAAGGTAGGTTGATCCGGGCACCCTGCCGCTGAGCCTCGTTAAAATAGACCCATATCCGGTAGAAACCACCAAAGTTATTTATAACGGCAACCATAAATTCAAGGGGAAAATAAGCTTTCAGGTAGATGCTCTGGTAACTTTCCACAGCATATGAGGCTGAGTGTGCTTTTGAGAAAGAATAGCCGGCAAAAGATTCTATTTGCCGCCAAACCTCCCCTATGATCGCATCAGGATAACCAAAACTCTTGCAATTGTTAAAAAATTTTTCGACAATCTGTTTAAATTCCTTTTTTGACCGGGATTTCCCGCTCATTGCTCGTCGTAATACATCAGCATCAGCCATGTCCAATCCTGCAAAATGGTGACAAATTTTTAAAACATCTTCCTGGTAAACCATCACGCCATATGTCTCTTTTAATTGTTTTTCCATAACCGGGTGGATATAGTCAAAATCATCCGGGTGGTGAAAGCGATAAATATATTCCCGCATCATGCCTGAGCGGGCTACTCCCGGCCGAATGATGGAGCTGGCTGCAACCAGGCTTAAATAATTATCACATCGAAGTTTTTTCAGCAGCCCCCTCATGGCTGGGCTTTCAATATAGAAACAGCCAATGGTCTCTCCTTTCTTCAACTGGGACTTTACTTTATGGTCTCTTTTAAAATCGGCAACACGGTGAACATCAACATTTATCCTGCGGTTTTCAGCAACAACATTCACACATTCTTTGATGTGGCCTATTCCACGTTGGCTTAGAATATCGAACTTTTCAAAACCAATCGTCTCAGCTACATACATATCCCACTGAGTAGTTGGAAAACCTTTAGGAGGAAGATCTAAAGCAGTGTAACAGGTGATGGGTTCTTCCGATATCAGGATACCTCCTGCATGAACACTCCGTATGTTCGGAAAATCAACCATCAATTTTGCAATGGCATGAATTCGCCGGGTGATATCATTATTATTGACCTCAGCCATGGGATTTGTCAATAAACTGTCGATTTCCACTTTTGGTAATCCATAAACTTTGCCGAGTTCCCTGTAAATTGAATTCGCTTTAAAAGTAGAGGTAGCGCCTAAAAGGGCAGTATGCTCATGACCGTATCTTTTAAAAATATAGTCCTGTACATCCTCCCGTTCCTTCCATGAATAATCAATATCAAAATCAGGCGGGCTGGTACGTTTGGGATTTATGAATCGCTCAAAATAAAGGTCCAGGTCAATGGGATCCACATCAGTGATCTTCAGGCAATAAGCTACCACGCTATTGGCACCGCTACCACGCCCGACATGGTAAAAACCTCTCGACATCGAATACCGGATGATATCCCAGGTAATCAGAAAGTAGGCTGAAAAACCCAATTTATCGATAATCGCCAGTTCTTTCCTGACTCTTTCAGCAGCCGGTTCATTATTCTTGCCATAACGGTATTCCAAACCGTCATAAGCCAGCTTCTCGAGCAATATTTTATCGTCATAACTATTTCCAGTGAAGGTTTTCTTATTTTTCAGGTTATGATAATCAAAATCAATGCTACATTCTGCCAATAATTTTTCGGTATTTCTAATAATTTCAGGGTAATCTTTATAAAAAGATAAAAGATTCTCCTGAGGCAACATCATTTCATCCATCCCGGCTATCTGCGCAAGAGATAATTTACTAATCAATGTATTGTTATCAATGGCCCTCAGGTTTTTGTGGAGGATATATCCCGGCTTATCTTTGAAAGTTACCGGGTTCCACATAACCAACTTCGATTGATCGTAAAAAAGTTCAGTTGAAAACAACTTGCCGATTTCAGCAGGTTTTACGCCGATGTATTCATTTTCCTGTAATGAAGCCAGCGAACGATACCCAAAAGGGTAAATGATATAAGCATGCTCAAACAGACCAGGCTCTCCGGGATATTTTTCATTATTTAAATTATGATGAGTAACAAATTCATTCAGTTCCCTGAATCCGGTGTTGTCACGAGCCAGTCCGGTGTACAGATAATCATTGCCATTTCTAAATTCAATACCGGCAATAGGTTTGATTGAATTCTCATTACACATCCTCACAAAGTCGATCATTCCCATTGAGTTATTAATATCAGTCAAAGCCAATGCTGGTACGCAAAGAGCCTTAGCCTCCCCAATCAGGTTCTCAAGGGACAAAGTACCGTAGCGGAGGCTGTAATATGAATGGGTATTGAGGTACATACTTCATTAGAATTTAGTTGGTGCTCTATCGAATGATATTGCTCTTCCCACAGCTTTTCTTCCATATCTATTCCTTATCCTATCCATCGCCATATAAAGATTCGTCATTTCGGTTGTATCTTCAAACAGGTTCAGCTGCTGAACCCCCGGTACCAGATGAGTGAACCTGACACCGATCAATCTGACCAGCATCCTTCTGTTATACAGGCGGTTGAATAGTTCCAAAGCTAATGGGATAAGCTCATGGTCGAAAGAAGAATAAGGAATATGCTTTTGCAGTGTATGGGTATCGAAATTCGAGTAACGAACTTTAACGGTAACACAGGCAGTCAGCCTCTGTTTACTTCTAAGTTCAAAAGCTATTTTCTCTACCATACTAATTAACAATTCGTTCAGCCTGACTACATCGATCGTATCTCTCTCAAATGTTCGTTCTGTGCTGATGGATTTTCTTTCTGAATAAGGTGTTACTGGCGTTGGGTCAATCCCATTGGCCTTTTTCCATATTATGATACCATTTCTACCCATTACTTTTTCCATCATCTCCGGGGGAATCTTACTAAGTGTTTCGATGGTTACGATTCCCATTGAGCGCAATAACTGATAGGTTTTATTTCCAATCATCGGTATCTTCCTGATAGATAATGGGAACATAAACGGCTGAACGATTTGTTTGGGCACATACAATTCGCCATTAGGTTTTGCTTCACCGGTTGCGATTTTAGATACCGTTTTATTAATGGAGAGGCCAAAAGATATGGGCAAACCCGAATGTTTCATAATTTTCTGTCGAAGCTCTCTGCTCCATTGAAGGGAGCCAAAAAAGCGATCCATTCCGGTTATGTCAATGTAATGCTCATCAATTGAAGCTTTTTCAAACAAAGGAGCTTCTTCAGCGATAATCTCAGTAACCGCTTTGGAATATTTGCTATACGCTTCCATATCTCCTCTGATAACAATGGCATCATTACAAAGAGACCGGGCAAGTTTCATAGGCATGGCAGAACTCACACCAAATTTCCTGGCTTCGTAGCTACAACTGGCTACCACTCCACGGTCGGACGTTCCACCAATAACAATTGGCTTACCAATCAAGCTGGAATTCTGTAAGCGCTCAACAGAGACAAAAAAAGTGTCGAGGTCGAGATGAATGATGGTTCGCTGTGTAGGATCCATGTTGGTTCAAGGTTCAAGGTTCAAAGTTCAAGGTTCAAGGTTCAAGGTTCAAGGCTGAGCGTAGCGAAGTCCGCCTCAGGCGGATTCAAAGTTTCGGGTTCAGGGATACAGTGCTGCATACCTCATGCTTTTAAATATTATAATTTCAATAAAAAATGTTAAAAATTTGGGTGTTTAATTTATTTGATATACCTTTGATTAGTTTTTAATCATTTTTTTGCTTACAAATTAATCATTTTTATTAAAAACAACAAAAAAACCATGTATTTTAATTCAAATATCAAATTTCTCAGAAAACGCAAAGGGTGCACTCAGGACGATGTGGCATATACCCTTGACATGAAACGTTCAACACTGAGTGGCTATGAAAACAAAGTGGCAGAACCTAGTATCGATACCCTTGTCTCATTTTCAAAGTACTATAATGTTGCGATAGACACCCTGGTAAAAATAGATTTGACTGAGCTTTCGGAAAGTCAGCTTTCACAACTGGAAAGAGGATATGATGTTTACATTACAGGCAGCAAATTAAGGGTACTGACTACAACTGTTGATAATGAAAACGAAGAGAACATCGAGCTAATCAACGAGAAGGCTAAAGCAGGTTATGCAAACGGGTATGCTGATCCGGAGTACATTAAAGTACTGCCGGCATTTCAGCTGCCATTCCTGTCGAAGCAAAAAAAATACCGGGCATTTCAAATCACAGGCGACTCCATGCATCCTATTCCTGATGGTTCATGGGTTATAGGTGAATTTATACAAAACTGGAATTTCATCAAAAGCAAACATGCCTATATTCTCCTTACGCTCAATGAAGGGGTTGTATTTAAAGTTGTTGAAAACAAGATAAAAACTGATAAGATACTGGCACTTCACTCATTGAACCCATTCTATAAGTCGTACGATATCCCCGTTAATCAAATAAAGGAAGTATGGAAATTTATTAATTTCATCAGCTCTGAACTACCCGAACCTAATATTGAAAAAGAAGAGATGGTTGAAACGATCCGCATTCTGAAAAATGAGGTAAAAGCCATTCAAACCAGACTCGACCTATAAACTGATTTCTATCGCATGTACGCTATTATTGATGTGGAAACCACAGGTTTGAGCCCCCATTCGGAAAAAATCACCGAAATTGCTATTCTTATTCATAATGGGAAAAAAGTGACTGAAGAATTCGTCACTTTGATCGATCCTGAAAAGAAAATACCTTATCGCATCACGCAGCTAACAGGTATCAACAATAAAACGGTTGAAGGAGCTCCGCGCTTCTACGAAGTTGCAAAAAAAATTATTGAGGTCACAGAAAACAGGATTATGGTCGGTCATAATGTGGCATTTGATTACAACTTTATCAGAAGCGAGTTTAAAAACCTTGGTTACGATTTTAAAATAGAAAGGCTTTGTACCGTGAAGATGAGCAGAAAGCTGATACCATTGCAACGCTCTTACGGCCTGGGCAATCTGTGCAAAGAGCTTAACATTGATAACCCCAGCCGCCACCGGGCATCAGGTGATGCAACAGCAACGGCAAAACTGTTTGAATTACTGTTGTCTATTGATCCGGCCATTACAGGTATTTCACTGAAAGGTTTAAACTCAAATCTGAGCAACGAAAAAATTAAAGAACTACCCCAAAAACCGGGAGTGTATTATTTTTTCAATAAACAGGGCGATATCATTTATATAGGTAAGAGTATAAATATCCGCAACAGGGTTCTCTCACACATCAGCAACAACACATCAAAAAAAGAAATAGAACTAAAAAACTGCATGACTGATGTCGATTATGAACTGACAGGCAATGAATTAACTGCTTTATTGCTTGAATCAGCTGAGATCAAAAGAAACAAACCCCTTTTCAACCGGGCACAGCTTAGAACAGTATTTACCTACGGGCTCTATTCGTATCAAAATTCAGATGGATACATGTGCCTTAAAATTGATAAAAACAAGGAAAAAAATCTCCCCTTAACAACATTTACAAACCAGCTATCAGCGAAAGAGTTTCTATTTAATCTTGTCGAAGAACACGGGCTTTGCCAAAAACTTTGTGGTTTATACAAAACACAACATGCATGTTTTCATTACCATATTAAACAGTGTAATGGCGCATGCATCGGAAAAGAAACTCCTGATAATTATAATCTCAGGGTAGAAGAGTCAATTAAGCCTTATAAATTCGACCAAAGCAATTTTATTATTATCGACAGAGGGCGAACGAATGAAGAAAGAGCACTTGTTGCAGTTAAGAATGGAAAGTACGTTGGGTTTGGGTTTGTAAATACCACGCTGATATCCAATAATATTGATTTCCTTATGGGATCAATTACCCCCTACCCTGATAACAAGGATGCACAGCAGATAATCAGGAATTACCTGAGGAAAAACGAGATGGTCAGGATTATCAATTTTTGATTTTCGGGTTACTGGTTGTATCCAGTCCAGTCATTTTGGTTGAGATATATAGTATAGATGTTGTATTTGATTTTTCAGAACGAATTATTTTTCAAAAGTCCCGTAGGGATAACATATTGGTAGACAATTAATTTCGTTGTTAATACGAAGTGCCGTTAGGTACGAAATAATTTGTATAATTCTTCTTTCCAACTGCCATGAATAATACAAGACCTGTTTTTATCTGAAAAACTGGCATGTATGTGTACTTGTGTGTATGTATTTGCCATATCATTTAACATTTCGTTCCTACCGGAACTTTATTCTTCATTACTGTTTTTATTTCTACCAATATTAGGTTCCTAACGGAACTGAGTAGAAGCGTTACTATTTATTGCAAAGTCACATAAAGCAAGCCTGAGTTATCAAAAGATAGGTTGTTATAAGTGCATATGGGGCATTATTGGCGCACATTAAAATAATATTTTGCCTATTTTTTTCTGGATTTTTAAATCATCCGGATATTTTAAATACATCTGCATTACTTTAAGATCTTTTTGACCTAAAATCTTACTTATTACATCAATCAGAATTCCAATCTTTAATGCAATTGTATCAAAGGTATGTTGCCCATAATCATAAGTAATATATAAAGTTCTTAACAATATGTATTACCTTCATTAAAAAAACCGATTAATGTTAAAAAGCTAGAAATTATCATGCGGCATCTA
>JAGLWB010000209.1 GCA_023133655.1 Bacteroidales bacterium | reverse complement strand
GTCATTTGGCACAAATGAAAGAACCCGGAGGGCGACAGTTCCATCAGGTGATCGTACTTTACTGTTTTATTTTGCGTAAATATCTTTGCTGAAAATTTGAGTTAATAGAATAGAATATTGTAGGGCGTTTTTTTGTCCTCCTTTTTTAAGGATATAGTAAAAGGTGTTTAAGTTTATTTTATTGGGACATCCGTATAATATATTGTATATTTGCTGTTATGCGTCAGAGAAATAAATGTGAGATACTAAGAATTAGCGCACAAATAATCAAAGATGCATAACCAAAAGAATTATCCATAAAGAAGTAAGCTGATAAAAAATAAAGTCAATTTTTATAAATTAACATAATAATAAACTTAAAGATAAAGCAATGAAAAAAATAATTTCAATCTTAACATTATTACTGGTTTTTACTACTATTTCGTTTGGACAAGTTGATACAAATTATAGTAAGACATTGAAAAAAATGTTTGAAGTATCGGGAACAGAAGAATCATACAAGGCAATAATAACCCAGTTGATTACAATGTTTAAGCAACAATATTCTGATGTAAGTGCTGAAATATGGGATGAACTGGCAAATGAATTTGTAAAAACATCATTAAATGACCTTGTAGATATGTTAGTTCCTATTTATAAAAAATATTTGACTCAAAATGATTTAGAGGAATTGATTAAATTCTACCATACCCCAGTTGGGAAAAAGTTTGCAAAAAACACTCCTTTAATTATACAAGAATCCATGCAGGTTGGACAACAATGGGGTGTGAAAATGGGCCAAGAATTTGAGAAAAAAATGAAAGAAAAAGGATATTAATATTCGTGCGCTCAACAGCGCCTATGCGGCAGGCGGGGTAAATGCGTAAAGAAACTTAAATCGAAATAGAAAGCAGTCGCCTCGGTAGACACGGACTCCGTCCTGTCTCCTGCCCGACTTCATAGCCGCGGAACGTTAAGCAGTAATTCTTGTCTTTCAATTTCTTTTTTGCTTCTTTTTTCTTTGTTGTTGTTTCAAAGAAAAAAGAAGTGTCTGTTTTCTTTACGAGCATAAAAAAAGGCAGGCACGGTATTTCCGTGCCTGTTGAGTTTATATTGAATCCGCTTTGGCGAATGAATTAAAAAATTAATATTTTTGGAGCCCGATTAACTATGCATTCTAAACGCCAGGTTCTATGAAAATAAAAATTTTTCTTTCATTACTGGCACTTGGACTTATTATAAGTGCCTTTGGCCAAAAACCCACAATGGAATTAACATTCACAGCAGAGAACAATGGGCTATACGTTCCTTTGGACAGCATCTTAATTGAAAACCTCACCCAAGGCGGAGATACAACACTTTATGCCCCTGATACTGTATTGGTATTGGATTATGTTACAAGTATCGGTGATAACGAAACCATTGTGGAAAACAGTTTTTCCATTTCATAGAATTATCCAAATCCTTTTAAAGGAAAAACAGAAGTTATCTTGTATTTACCCGAAAAGGAATACATTAAAATCACTGTTCGGGATATTGTAGGGAAAGAACTGGCACAATATGAAAACACATTAAACCGGGGCAACCATTCCTTTGCTTTTTATTCGTGTAATGAAAAGTATTATTTGCTTACTGTTACCGGAAAACAAACAAGCAAAACAATTAAAATGTTGAATGCAAATAGTAATACAACTTTTGGATGGAAATGCAGAATAGTTTATAATGAATATGTGGACAATGTGATCGGTTTTAAATCTCAAAAAGCCATTACTAATTTTGTATTTAACTCAGAAGACGAATTGCAATATACAGGATATGCAAATACCATAGATGGCATTCTTGGCAGTGACGTAATAGCTGACGCACCACAAACAAGTACGAATTATGAGTTTGCGATAATAAAAGGCCTTAGATGTCCCGGCATACCCACTGTAACTGACATTGACGGCAACCTATACAATACAGTGCTCATTGGTTCACAATGTTGGATGGCTGAAAACCTGAAAACCACAACATATAGCAACAACACACCCATACCAAATGTAACGGATGCCAATGCCTGGCAAAATCTCATAACCGGAGCTTATGTTTGGTACGACAACGATACTTCATGGAAAGACCTGTATGGTGGATTATATAACTGGTATGCTGCTGTTGACCCTAACGGCCTCTGCCCAACAGGCTGGCATGTGCCAGAGCACGATGAATGGACGATACTAACTGATTTTATTGGTGGAACAGGTTCACCACATGGAAACAAGCTAAAATCTTGCCGGCAGGTGAATTCGCCTTTGGGTGGGGAGTGCAATACTTCTGATCACCCAAGGTGGGACCCGGACAATACTCACTATGGTACTGACGATTACGGGTTCTCAGGTCTTCCGGGCGGCTACCGTGACTACGATGGGACATTCTACGACGTTGGTAGATTCGGTAACTGGTGGTCCTCGACTGAGCACATCTCAGAGACTATCTGGGGCCGCAGTTTGGCCTTTGGAAGCGGCAGTGTTTACGTGAGCCTCCACAATAAGCTGTTTGGCTTTTCGGTGCGATGCCTCAGGGATTAGGACGATTTGATTATTTGTGATATGGATAAGGCCTAATTGGATTTATTTAAAATTTCGGAAAGACAAGTAAGTAAGAATAGTACATTTAACACTAAAAGAAAGAATTACGTTGGGCCCACAAAAAAAGTTGCCGCTCGATGCGGCGACTTTTTTTATTGTCGATTGTCAATTTTCAATTGTCGATGTTCGATAGGATGTTCGAAAAATGATTTGTGATTTTCGATGTGGATGTTCGATATATTTGCGGGATTTAGCTGATATTAAGGTTTTGTGAAATATAACTACCAGCTGTCCAAACTCATCCTGACAGGCCGCTATCTAACTGCGTTGATTTCCATCTACTCATTTTCCCCAGATCGACAATTGAAAATCCACATCAAAAATCCACATCGAAAATCAACATCGAAAATCAACAATTGACAATCGACAATCTCCTAATTCTTCTTTGATTTGGCCGTGGTTACGGTTTTATGAAAGATTGCTGTTAATTGATTACACTCATCTTTTATTTCATCTAGTTCTTTTGATTGTTTAACGATCCCTGAATCTGAGATAATTGTTAGGTTGATTCCTGTTTCTCTAAGTTCCTTTAATACTAAGCTGGATTTGTGAATAAAATCCTTCTTCGACTCTGCTCCCTGGGCTTCTCCATAATTGAGAGCTGCACTTGTTGCAGACCTTGTAACCTGGTTCTTTAAATGCTCAGAAATATAACTCTCCTCATAATCACGGCTAAGTTTTATTATTTTTACAGATAGGCTGTTTAATCTTCTTTCTATTTCTTTCCTCATATCTCTCATGATTTTCTATTAATCCGAAATTTACCAAAACGTACCCACACTAATCGTAAAATTTTTATATAAATTGAAAATCGAAAATCACCCAATTGACAATCGTCTAATTCTTCCCGTCCAGGTGGGCCCACAGAAAAAG
>JAGLWB010000208.1 GCA_023133655.1 Bacteroidales bacterium | reverse complement strand
TTTTTCCGGCTTGCGGGAGCTTCCGGTGGTGACTCCATTTGACCGCTACCAGATACAACATCACAATAAGGCTGTTAAAGCCGGTCGCAAGCAAAAATCATTGTTGCATATAGTAAGTGTTGGGAAGGCTATTGACGACTGTTCTATCAGGATTGTAGATGATAGAGATAATGAAGTGGCTGAAGGATCAATCGGTCGTATTCAAACTGCTGGTGGAAATATCACCCACGGCTATTACAATGACAATTCAAGCACAGAAAGTTTATTTTGTGGAAAATGGCTAAGGACAGGGGACCTGGGTTTTATCTATGAAGGAAATCTATATATTACAGGCAGGTTTAAAGATATTATATTTCTAAGGGGTCAAAATTGGTATGCACATGATCTTGAACAAACAGCACATAAGATTGAAGGAATAGGTTATGGAAAAATCGTAATTACCGGGGTTTTCGATGAAAAGAAAGGTCAGGATATATTAATCGTATTCATCACAGGGTCTATTAATAATAATACCATCGAACTGTGTATTAAAATCCGTAACCTTTTCAGGGAAACCATGGGAATTACCATTGACACTTTCATACCGGTCAGGTCAAACCAGATCCCTAAAACCAGTAGCGGGAAGATACAGCGATACAAGTTGGTTTCACGGTATCTGAAAGGTGAGTTTGACGAGACTATTAAAACTGTTAATGAGATGATACCGGCAGTTGGCTTTAAAAAAAATTAATTTAACTTTGCCGATCTAAATTTTTAAGGGACATGACAGTAGAAGAATTTATCGCTAAACTGGAAGAAGAATTTGACGAGCTGGAACCAGGCATTTTGAAGCCCGAAAGTAATTTCAGGGAAAAATTTGAATGGAATTCGATCAATGCACTGATATTAATTGCACTGGTAAAAACAGAATATGATGTAGCCATAAATGCTGAAGATATTCAATCTTCCAAGACGGTGCAGAATTTGTTTGATATAATCAAAAGCAGGATATAATAACCTTTCTTATATCTTTAAAGGGCTAAATATTATTTTGATATGCTAGGAAAGATTTTGGTCATGCAATGCCCCTGCACGTATTAGCAAAAAAAGGGGGGGGTGTTTTTTTGTTGAGCCCATTCAGAATTGAATAATACATCATTTGTAATATCAATCCGCCTGAGGCGGATTAACGTGAATAGCCCCGCGTAAACGCGCGGGGTTAAAAGGCAAAAACCATATCAAGAACCCGACTCAGTCGGGTTCAACAAATCATAATAAATATTTTTCATCAAATTCAATCCCATGTTCATTTAACAAACTGATGTATTCATTTTTGAAACTTGTTTTTTTATGGTGTTCTTTCTGGGTTTTTACATACTCGATTAAATTATCTTTCGCTGAGATTGCATAAGTAAACGCTCCATATCCATCCTGCCAACCCATGAAATGAGGAAAAATATTTTCGGTTTTTATAAAACCGGATGCAGCAAGCTTTATGTCTTTTACTAAATAAGCAACTGCCACTATTGGATGTATATGTGTGATGATATGTAAATGATCTTCCACTCCCCCTATTCTATACAAATGACAATTTTTGTTTTTTACAGGCTATTCATGTTCAATCCACCTATGGCGGATTGCTCAGTTTTTTTAAACCCTTCAAAAAATAACTCTTTATCCTGATTAATTCATAAGTGTTTTCGTTATGAGAAGTCAAAATACAAAGATTAAAGGTGGCTCCATGGTTTAATAAAATCTCAACCCTTGAATCGCATATACTTCAAATGAATATTGTAATAAGTTTCTTGCTTTCATTTGTATCTATTTATGGTTAATCCAAAAAAATACAATTTGTGACCATCGAAAATAAGTCTCGTACAATAACAATCAGTATTGGATTCATAATCAGATCCCAGAACTGTACTCCCGTAGCCTCCTTTCATGCTTAACCCGGGGATCTCTGTGCAAAACTCACAATTGTCAAATACTTCGAAAATCGCCCAATCGCCCAATTGACAATCGTCCAATCAAAAGAAAGGGTTGGGGATGAGGTAATAAATTAGGTATGATTAATGAGGAATATTTAATGAGAAATAATCAATGAGAAATAATCAATGAGAAATAATCAATGAGAAATAACCAATAATGAATAATAAATTAGAAATGAGAGATCAGGAAGAGTTCCGGCTTTCATCAATCAACCCCCATGCCTTTTCTGCCAACCCGGAAATACTGATCTTTTCAAAAAACAAATAAGGCGGGAAATCTACCCCGAATGTATCCAGAAAATGTTGCTGCAATTCAATAGCTTTCATGGAGTTGAGTCCGTAAGCAGTGACCGGTTTTTCAGGATCAATTATCTCAATAGCTATATTGAATTTGGTGCTTATCCACGACATGAGCCACGCCTGAACTGAAGCATGAGAAAAAGAATCATGTTCTATCATAACCTGATCTTTGTGGTCAAACACAGAGGTTCCAACAACATTCAGTGAACCATCCAAAAATCCTTGTTTACATGCCCGCCGTTGAATTTTCCCACTGGATGTTTTTGGGATACTGGCTGTTCTTAAAAGCTGAATGGCATAAACCTGCAACTCCAGTTCTTCTGAAACAACAGTACGAATGGCATCGCATACTTTTTCAACACCCAGGCCCCTCAAACAGGTCCTTTCAACCTCAGCAACTATTACCAGTCTTTCTTCATTATTAATATCACAGGGAAATGCAGCACTGCAATTTGGTCGGAGTTCCTGAACATTATCTTCAATGATAAACTCGATATCCTGCGGATAGTAGTTTCTTCCGTAGATAATGATTATATCCTTTAATCGTCCGGAAATAAAAAGTTGTTCATTATAAAAAAATCCGAGATCGCCTGTCCTCAGATAAGGCCCATCTACCGGGCCCTTTGTAAAAGCATGGAATGATCTTTTTGTTTCGGGCCTGTTATTATAATATCCTTTCGCAACACTTGACCCTGAAACCCAAATCTCTCCAACCTCATCATCCCGGCACTCTCTCAATGTTTCAGGATTAACAATCTTAACCCTGGTATCTAACCAGGTTCGGCCAATGCTCACCAGGGAATAACTCTTAGCATCACCAGTACTCGCCTCTATTATCATATTTCCCTCAAGACCTTCTGTATTTACAGCCAGGCAATAAGGCTTATCCTCAACCCTGACTCCTGAAATGATCAATGTGGTTTCAGACATCCCATAACAGGGATAAAAAGCCTGTGGCTTAAACCCATAAGGTTTAAAGGTTGATATAAACCTTTCAAGGGTGGCCTGACGGATCGGTTCTGCACCATTGTATAATGACTTCATTGAAGAGAGGTCAAGCGATGCCCGTTCCTCTTCCGATATTTTATCGACACATAAATCATAGCCAAAATTTGGGCCCCCTCCAATAGTACCTTTATATTTTGTTATTGCACGAAGCCACCTTACCGGTTTCTGTAGAAAAGAGACAGGGGGTAATAAAACTCCCGGAAAACCCGTATAAACAGGTTGTATAGCACCCAGTATCAAACCCATATCATGAAAGGTGGGCAACCAGGAAACGGAAACACTGCTGGTTGATAGTTCAAAACTATGCCGGAGGCACTCAGAGTTTCTCATGATATTCAAATGGCTTACCATAACCCCTTTGGGAAGGCCTGTAGATCCGGAGGTATATTGTAAAAGTGCAATCTCCTCAGGAGATATTGGTAAACTCTCAAATTTCAGCCCGGAACTATCAGTAAGAAGATCTGTTTCCAGCCATTTCATTCTTTCAAGGTCTTTGTCATCCGCAAAATTCTTACGAACATTTTCATAAATCTGCTGCGTAGATAAAATGATCTTTGCTCCCGAATCAGCAACTATGGAACGAATTCTGAGAAGTGACCTGTTTTTTCGTGGAGGATAAGCAGGAACAGCTATAACCCCTGCATAGAAACAACCCCACAGAGATATGATAAACGCCAGGCTTGGAGGATACAACATTAAAGCCCTCTCTCCTTTTGCTTGCATTTCCTGGAGGTTTGCTGCCACAACTTTGGCTTGTCTATCTAACTCCCGGTAAGTAATATGCTCTTCCTGGTTTTCTCCATCGGTTAAATATGTATAAGCACGCTGATCAGGAGTAGCGGAAGCCCGGAATTTGAGAATATCGACCAGCGTATAGGTGTAGGTATCTTTTTCAGTCATGCAGTTATTGAGGAAATGTTGCAGGGACATTTGGTAAAGTTTTATAAGTTATACATCATCCGATGCCTGTCGTTTGTCAATCAATGGGCAAAATTAGAAAATCCTTTAGATGTTTGAGAAAATAAATTACTTTTGTAATGAAAGAACCGTTGGCAGTAATTCACCAAAAAACAATTGCCCCAAAAATAAAATAACTATGGCATTGTTCACCATACCAAATGTTAAGATAGCCGGCATTGCAGCTGCGGTTCCACGGCAGGAGATTTCGAATTCCGATTATAAGTGGATATCTCTTAAAGAGAGAAACCTGCTAATCAAAACCATTGGTGTTGATAAAAGAAGAGTGGCAGAAAAAGGAATGACCACGTCCGATCTTTGTTTTGCAGCTACCGAAAAATTATTGCAGGAACTTGAATGGGATAAGAATGAAATTCAGGCATTGATCTTTGTCTCGCAATCGGGTGATTATATCATTCCAGCCACCTCCCCCATTCTTCAGGATCGCCTGGGGTTACCCAAAACCTGTATGGCACTTGATATCAACCTGGGTTGTTCAGGATTTGTTTATGGATTATCGATGATAACCAGTCTGATGAACTCTACCGGAATGCAAAAAGCCTTGCTGCTGGTTGGTGATCTGTCAAATATCACTTCATCTTACAGAGATAAAAGCACCTATCCGTTGTTTGGGGATTCGGGAACAGCTACAGCATTGGAATTTGATACGGAAGCCTCACCCATTCACTTTAACTTACAAACGGATGGTTCAGGATATGATGCCATCATTATCAGGGACGGGGGAACCAGAAACCTGGCCAGCAAAAAATCATTTACCTATAAAAAATATGGAGGAGGAATATACAGGAATAATCTTCAGATTGAGTTGAACGGCATTGAGGTTTTTAATTTCTCGCTGAGAGAGGTTGTTCCAAATATTAAAAAAACGTTGAAATACAGTAACAAAACACTGGATGATTTTGATTACCTGGTCTTTCACCAGGCTAATCGCCTGATCAATGAAACGTTGCGTAAAATGTTAAAAGTAGATAAAGAAAAGGTCCCTTTCTCTATCCATAAATATGGTAACACCAGCGGAGCATCAGTGCCACTGACTATCGTATCTGAATTGAATAAAGAGGTACAAAATAAAAAGATAAGATTATTATTATCGGCTTTTGGAATTGGATTGTCGTGGGGAACGGTGTTTGTTGAAACAGACAGGATCGTTTGTCCGGAGATTGTTGAGATATAGGCATAGCTACCCCCCTCCCTTACTCCCTCTCCGCCTGAGGCGGAAGGGATGGGGTGAGGGATAAAATAATACGTGATACTAAAATATTATGAACGCATTTGACCTCACAGGAAGAACGATATTAGTAACCGGGGCATCTTCTGGCCTCGGAAGGCAGTGTGCTATCACCATAAGTGAATATGGAGGGAATGTTATTATCACCGGAAGAAACAAAGAGAGGCTGGCAGAAACATTACGAATGTTAAAAAAAGGTGATCATCAAAGCATTACTGCTGACCTGACTGATCAAAACGGCATCAGTTCGCTTACTGACGGGTTACCTAAACTAAATGGGGTGGTATACAGTATTGGTGTTTCTGACCTGTCGCCTGCAAGATTTATTACTGAAGAAACCATCACAAAAACATTTAAGATAAGTTATGAGGCATCCGTACTTCTTACCAGCAGGTTGCTTGGGAAGAAAAAACTGATGAATGATGCCTGTTCGCTGGTTTTTATTTCATCGATCTCAACGAGGTACCCGTTTGTAGGAGGTGCCATGTACATTAGTGCCAAGGCTGCGCTTGAAGCTTATGCCAGGGTATTGGCGTTGGAACTTGCCCCAAAGGGCATCCGGTCGAACTGTATTTCGCCGGCTTTTGTTAAAACGCCAATGCTCGATGAAACAGCCGAAAATTATTCGCAGGAAGCTGTGAAAAAAATTGAAGAAAGGCAGGTACTTGGCTTAGGCGAGCCTGAAGATGTGGCTAATACGGTTGTCTTTTTCCTTTCGGATGCATCGAAATGGATTACGGCGACAAATCTGATATTAGGAGGAGGATAATCGAAAGACGAAAAACGAAATAAGAGATACGAAACAGGATCTAAAATAAAAACATTTAATATGGCCAAACCTGAATTTTCAGTTGTTGTACCGGTTTTTAACAGTGAAGATACATTAGTTGAACTGTTTAACCGGATAAATGTTTTGTTTGAAGAGCTTCATAAAAGTTATGAAGTGATATTTGTTGATGATGGTGGAACAGATGGCAGCTGGAATGTACTGACCCGGCTTAAAAAACAAAAACCAGATCTGGTCACAGCCATTAAACTAACCCGCAACTTCGGGCAGCACAACGCTACTTATTGTGGACTGACCCATGCAAAAGGCGAAATGATTATTACGATAGATGATGATCTGCAAAACCCGCCGGAAGAGATCAAAAAACTGATTGACTGTTATACAGCGAATGATGCTGACCTTGTTTATGGGCTATATACTGATAAAAAACATTCTTCGCTGCGAAACCTGGGTAGCAAGTCTTTAAAAAAATCCTCAAAAATGTTTTACAAAGGACCAGGCAAAGGGTCCTCATTCAGATTACTCACCAGGGACCTGGCGCAGCATATCTTACGCCATCATCAGCATTTCATGTACCTCGATGAATTATTTCACTGGTATACCGATAAAATCTCTTCTGTTTACGTTCTTCATAGCAAACGGAAATTTAAAAAATCAGGTTATAGCTCTTTTCGCTTATTCGGCTTATTCGCGAATATTCTTATTTATTACTCAAATGTACCATTAAAGCTGATGGTTTACGGTGGCCTTGCAGCCTCGGTATTTACTTTTATCATCGGTATGTTTTTTATCTTTAAGAAAATCTTTTTAAATGCACCGATTCAGGGATATACTTCCCTTATTGTTACGATTACTTTTTCGACTGGCCTGATTTTATTATGCCTTGGCATAATCGGTGAATATTTAAGCCGGATATACATGGTACAGAATAAGAAACCACCCTTTACCATAAAAAAAATCCTTTAACTATGAAAGTCAGGAAATATGGCATAACCCTTACACGGCTTGGTGAGGACGATATCGAACTAGTTCGCAAATGGAGAAACTCACCTGAAATCCAACAATACATGGAATACAGGGAGTTCATTACGGAAAAAATGCAAAAAAAATGGTTCGAGTCCATCAACAATATGCAAAACTTTTATTTCATCATTGAGTATGAAAATAAAAAAATCGGATTGATCAACACAAGTAATATTGATTGGAAAAACTATACCTCAGATGGTGGTATATTTATTTGGGAAGAAAAACATTACGAAACATTCATTCCCGTCTGGGCGTCATTGTGTTTACTGGAAAGTGACTTTTTCGTATTTCAGGCAAGAGAGTCTTTCATTAAAACATTAAAAGACAATCACCGGGCAATCGTTTTAAACAAACATCTCGGGTACCAGCTAATGGAAGGGCAGGAAGAGGTTTACAACCAGCAATACAGTCTGACCAGGGAAAATTTTGAGATGAAGGCCAAAAAAATAATGAAAGCAGCCTCTTTATTGGCCGGTGCTCAGGCACAGACACACTCCTTGTTTTTTGATCAATCAGATATTGGAAGTGGTTTAGCAGAATTCCTGGAAGGCAAAATGGATCAAAACTTCATTGAGTCGACAGAAAATGTAGATGGGGGAAAAATATTTTATTTCAAGCCGTATCCTTTTTGATTTTATTTTGGTTTATTTTCCAATAGGCCTTCAAAAATATTCCCAAAAAATCCTGTAGCCAGTTGCGCCATTTGTATGGTAACTTTTCACCAAATAAAATCATTGAATACATTAATTTTCCATAAATAAGTGTGGGTAAGATCCACAAAAAAAGCCAACGATTGAACTTTTTATATTTTCGGACATAGCCTGATGAGTCAGCTACCTTACCCGCAACCAGATCTGCAATCTTTATATCTCTTTCATTCATTTCACTCTTCCATACATCCATTCTTCCAGTATTGATAGGCCTCAACAGACTTTCATGGATTTTTAAAAGTTCATCCGAATAAGCATATTTACTTTTCAGTACCTCTTTTTTATCATAATAATTCAGCACATCCTGATTGAATTCAATGTGTAAAAAATTACACAAATCTTTAATTTGTTTTTCCGTATCCGTAACCAGGTCTTCATATCTGATAGAATAAACTGAGCCCGGAAATTTCCTTTTCAAATTTTT
>JAGLWB010000207.1 GCA_023133655.1 Bacteroidales bacterium | reverse complement strand
CCGGAGAAGTCGGATATTGGTAGCACATGAGAGCGAAAAAATTATAATAAACCCCGTTAGGGGTGACATAAATGAAAAGAGAGATGCGAAAAACGAGAAACGAAAAGAGAAAGAATAATATACGATATCCGAATAATGATTAACGATATGCGAATTATTTCGACTCCGGAGGAGTCAGGTATCGGTAGCAAAAGACATCGAAAAAATTATATTAAACCCCGTAGATGAGAAGAGAGAAGAGAGAAGAGAAAAGAGAGAAGCGAAAAACGAAAGGATATACGATATCCGATTAACGATATGCGAATTTCGAATTCCTGACTTCGGTAATCAGTTCATCACCCTACAACATCGACCATTTCCAAAGCCCTTTGCGTGATATTCGCAGGATTGGTGAAATGGCAAGTAATCCGGTTTTGCCAATATTCTTTTCAAGCGCTTTAAGCTCTGTAAGCCGGTCCTTAATCTCCGGATCACTGCTTACAGGCAAACCAACCTCTTTTAACATCATATTGCTCTTAGCCCGGATCGATAATTCCAGGTAGAGTGAAATATATGCCAGCATATCAACAACAACCAGCATGGAGAATCTGTTTCTTATGGTGTGCAGGTATTCGCCCGATCGTGTATGCGAAAACTTTCCCTCATTTATCATCGTCATCATTCTCAGTTCGCTGTCAAACTCAAGCTGCAACCATTTGCGGAGAGATATTTCACTAAAACGAAAAATCAGGAACTCTGTGAGAGAAATACTAATCAATATTAACAACATATTTAGTACAGGAGGTAAAATAAACTGATTGAAAACAGAATGTATCATAACTGCAATGAGCCACCCCCAAAAAAAGGAGAGAGACAGGCCTTTTTGTTTTTCATAAGATTTCATGATGATAATAGTCAGTACCGACACAGTTCCACCGTGCATTATCGCAGTACCAACTCCCCTGACAATCCATATCATAATATTAGCATTGTCCAATTCATGCAGGAAAAAAAGATTTTCCAAAATGGCGAACCCTGCTCCAACCGCAAACCCATAAATGGCACCATCGACCATAAAACCAATTTTATTTTTCCTGATCAACAATATAATTAATACTATTTTACAAGTCTCTTCCACAAAAGGAGATATGTATCTTGAATAAACATTATAAGCTAAATCAAGGTGCTCAATCAGAAATGAATTCAGAAAATAAGAAATTACAGCGCTTACAATGCCCCATAAAAGGCACAGTGAAAGCACGGAATATTTAACCAGTTTGAAGCTGTCAAGCACAATAAGAACGATAAGAAAAAAAATAACCGGTAGGATGGAGACAAGTATTTGCATATGAATTAAAGTTTAAGCGAAATCATGAACTGATCCGAGGGGTCTCTATTGTTCTGAAATGCTCTGGCAAAACCAACTGAGAAGGTTGATTTGATTAACGAAAAAAGGACAAGCTCAAAGTCAACCTGAGCTCCCGCATTATATATTACCTGCTTATAATCTGATTCAGTCATGTCGGCAAAAAGGCCCATCCCAAAAATAGAAAGCCGGGCATAAGTAGTATAAAAGCCCAGGAAGCCCAATTTTTTAAATCTCAATGGGGTTAAGTTAAGTTCACCGGTTATTTTTCCATAATTCATCGCATCAATATTGTCGATCTCAGCACCAGGAAAGCTCATGAATTCGCGGTATCTGAGCACCTCCTGGTAATCGATGTAGTTATTTCCAAACCCCCCAAAATAAATATTTGACAACGCATTCTTACGATCGCCAAAAGCCTGCCCAAGGGAAGTCCTCAACCAGAACGACGTATGTTTAACAGGTAGCAATACACCGAAATCCTGATTTGAGATAAACCGTGGATATAATTCATTATTTGCCAGGTAGGAATGAAAAAAGAAATTCCACTCAAAGCCTTGTTCAGGTTCAACAGCTCCAAGGGATTTTCGGAGGTAACTATAATGGAAATTAGCAATGCCTGTATAAAGTTCTGTATAGGGTGCATCGACATTCTGAAAATCAGGCAATTTCTCTATATCGCCATAGGCGCCCACCTGGACAGAAAAATCAATCTTCTTAGGCCGGAAACGGTTTAATATTTTATGATATTTTAAGATAAATGCATACCCGGCCCTGCTAACTTTTGTAGGGCCAAAAAGATCATAAAAATCGGTTTTATTGTAACTGGCTGTAAAATCCCACCCCCAATAATGATAATCAAGATTGATATGAAAGCGCTGTTTCTCAGGAAGGAAACTATAAGGAGAGTGAGAAGCTGTTAGTTTTAATGAATGCACTGCAACCGGATCCATAAAATTGAATCGATATCCCCAGGCCACCAGGTTTTTATATCCTTCAATAACCGGATATGCCGAGGCAAATCTTAATTCTTTAAACGTACTATAATCCCCTTCATAGGTTTTCATCGAATCAATATTTACTTGTGAAGGCGGTGGTGGCATCCACTCTTCAACAACCGGATTCTTCTCATATACCATTTGCCCAAACATATCAATGGCATTGGCATCTTCGATGGGATCAATTTTTATTTTACAGGGCTTTAAACCATTCTGATAAAATTCAAATACCAGCAGTGAGTCTTCCCTGATTTGAACAGGATTAAAGAAACCTGACTCCGCATTAGTGATCAAATCAGCCTTCATCGACTCTATTTCAATACGAAAAACATTAGAAACGCCAGTATAATATGATGTACCGAAAAGATATCTATCATCATCAGAAAACCGGAAGCTGGACATGGCGCTCTCTTCGAACTCATACAACTCCTTATATTCAGTTTTCCCTTTCATTAAATCTTCCAACGTATATAAGATGAGCTTTTGATTACCGGCTGCATCAGCCATGATTGCTGATAAGTACTTACCGTTGTTTGAAATGTCAATATCAAAAAAACTGCGGCCAAAACGAATGGTGTGCACCTCTTCCCATTCTGTATATGGTTTTGGAAAACGAATAATCGTAACCCTCCCGTTCAAGTGCTGTATCGCCCAAAGAGATTTGTCTTTTTTGTTAAAAGCAAAAGTACCTGCGCGGGTTATTTTAATCAGGTCTTCATGTTTTCCTGTTTCTACATCAATGGAACGAAGGCCTCTCCAATCACTGTTATTAATTGACATAAACAGGGTGCCTGAGCTTTCATCATATGTCAGAGAAGTAACGTAATAGAGAACCGGGCTTGGAACCTGTGCAATGGTTTTCATAGTACCATTATTCATATCTATCTCTGCAATATGGGCCATCTTTCCCGGATAATTAACAGCGGCATATATTTTATTTTTTTTGCTGTCGAAAAAAGCATTGGAAACAGACCCAAGAGGCATTTCCGTAACCTCCACCTTAGGAGTTACAGGGTATTCCCTTATCCTTTGCAAATTTGCCTCCTGGAAACCATGCTCCCAGGAAATCCAGTTTCCCCAGGCTTTCCTCACATCTACTCCATATACATGCTTAAATTGTGAAGCATAAAACCGCTTACTGCTATCTGTCCTGGTGTAAAAATCCCATAATTTCCCCACACCATACTCATATGCCAGGTAACTGGCGAAACGTGTTCCATAGAGGTACGAATTAACCCCTACCTGAAAATCAATGGCCGTCCCTTCTGTTTCAAGCCCTACAATCCCGTAAAAGTAACTACTATCCCTCACCATAGTCCGGAAAACCATCTCATCATATCCTCCCAAAACCCTGCCCATCCCGCCCGACATCCAGGTTTCCATAAAAACAGCAATACCTTCATGATACCACCGGGGCGAATACCATCGAGGTGTTGTCATATAGCTGTAAGCCAATGAAACCGGGTTAGTATTATCCGGTAAAACCTTACTTCCAAAAACTTTCCGGGACACATTATCCATCCGGGAAGCCTTATCGCACATTACTACATGGGTGAGTTCATGATTCATGAGCCATTGAAATCGTTCATTTGAAGGAATGATATTATAGGAATAATTGAATGGTGCAATGCCAATTGAAAGCATATTCCAGGGTATAACAAGTGTACCTCCATTACCAACATCAGTAAAATCATTTAAAATAATCGTAACTTCTTCAGAAGGCTCATAATCCCAAAATGTTTTATGAAACTGCATGGCGTTCTCATAACTCCTTGCCATGTGCGGAATCATATATGAATAACCCTTGGTAAGATAGATTAAGCGTAAATCAGGTGTATTGTACTGATAAATCTGAGTGTAAACTGATTTTGCCGAGAGAAAGGCAAGAAAAAAGATTAAGAACCACTTTAATTTCTTTGCCATACAACAAATAATTAATGTATTATACAATAATTATCCCTTCCCGACTATATCACAAAGCCTTGTAAGCCCGCTCTATTGCCCAGATCCTGATGAAATAACAAAAAAGATCCCACATAGCTGCCAAGGTGCGCCTGATCAGTTATAATAAAGTCATTCAGATCATCGTAACTGTTAATATTGGAAAAAACCCTCGCTAAGACGATATTTAGCCTCTCATTATTGAACAATCCATTAAAGCTATTGATAAAAGCCTGGTCACTATTCAATAAGTTTGAAGATAATAATTCAATACTTTGAAGGGGTATACCGGGCCCCGCAGCCAGCGCTTCATTGTCAGATAAAATTTCATTTCCTAAAGCAGCTGCTATAAAAAAATTAAGCTCTCCGGTAGCCATAAAGGAATTAAGGTTCTCCTGAGCCGCGGGTATCTGACTTATGCCAGATAGTTGGGGGTTGACCGCTAGTACTAACGAACCCAACGATTCATTATCAGCAAGAATGCCAAGTACATTCAAAGAGCCCATGTCAAATAAAGCCTTATCCAAAATAAAACCTAATTTTTCGTTATTCCCCAGAACAAAAGCCATTTGCATATCTCTCAACAAGACTTCATCCCTTAGCTTTTTTAGTCTTTCAATTTCATTTTCATTTCCTTCTATAGCACTATTTTCTTCAATCCATTGATCACTCTTTTCAACAACATCGTCCACAACAGTAGCCTTTGCATTTAACTGGGAATAATAGTTAATGAAATTTTTCATATGCTGTTCCACGTCAAATGATATTTCAGTGACAGTATCATTGTAAATATCCCAATACATCGCAATCGTCGAAGCAAGTGTTTCATTTCTGTTTTTCACAAACTCACAATAATCTTTTAACTCCTCAATGCCTAACTGATTATTCACATTAGCCTGGCTACTTTCAATATCTGTGGCGTTTTTATTAAGTTCATCAGACAGGGCATCAGCATATGCATGAAAAATCAGCATACCACGAATTATATTGGCAAGTTCAGCAGTATCGCTAATTATTTCACTTCTGAGTAAAATATCGTTTTCACTCATTTGGTCTTTATGATATTTTTCCACCTTTCCGATGGTACCCGAAACATCTTTTTCTTTAACACGATTTTGGCAGGAAAAAGAGAACATAAATGCTGCAACAACAGCTACAATAGTTAATAATTTAATTTTTGTTTTCATGACTTTAATATTTTATGGGTTAATATTTCTCTTTTATTTGCTAACCATCACAATATTTTCATAAAGTAATAAATCATTTGAAAATATCCTGATCTCAATCTGTTCCTCCAGATGATTCATTTTTTTCAACAAAACAAAATACCTGTTTTCTCCCTTGTTTATCACTTCTACAGAATTATAATCTGAAAGCAATCTACATTCAGGATCGGCACTAATGACTTTCATATTCCATGGTTGGAAATTATCTTTATTAAATGAAAGCCGTAGCCGTATTTGTTCTTCCGAAGAAATATCCATGGAGATCCTTATAAAATCCTGTGGGAGATAATCCGCATTCAAACTTACCTTAACAGATGGTAATTCAATTGGTAACGTAAAAGCTGTTGTTGCTTCATGGCTGATCGTACCGTAAAGATCGGATTCAGGAATGGAAGGCTGGCCTTTTTGCCTTATGGCCGGGCTGAAAATAAAAAACCCAATGATCAACCCCAATGCGAAAGCATAAGCGATATTCAACCTGGTATTGGCAAATACTTTTTCAAAAAAACCAGCATCATCCTTAATTATTTTTTTCTTCATTTTCATTATCTGGATCTCGTTAAGGACATCATCTTTTAGATTAACACCTTCAATGCTTTGAGCATCAAGATATAAATCCTCTTCGAGAAGCATCATCTGTTCATAATATTCTTTCACAGACGGATCATCCCTAATTAATTCCTCAACATATTTCTTTTCCTTAAAAGAAACATCTCCGTCAAGGTAGCGTTGAACCAATTTTTCTATTTTTCGCTTAATCATGGTATGGTTAAAGTTTATTATCAACAAGCTCTTTAAGTCTCTTCCTTCCTGTAAACAACCTTGATTTCACCTTCTTTACCGACAATCCAGTTACATTACTGATCTCTTTATACGTCATTTCTTCGTAATATTTCAAAACAATCAACGTCCTTTCCATGGCACTTAATTCCATAATAGCCTGTTGAAGAGCCTCTTTTCTCTCTTTTTTGTGCAATATTACTTCCGGGTTCTCATGAGTTACAGAAGTATTGACATTAATAACAGATATGTTTTTCCTGGATTTCAAATAATTTAATGACTCGTTTAATGCAATTCTGTATAACCAACTAAAAAATTTATATTTCGGATTAAATTGGGTTAAATTTGAATATATCTTCACAAAAACGCTTTGTGTTAGTTCTTCTGCTTCCACGCTACTGCCTGTCATTTTAAATATCATTCTAAAAATTGACTGTTGATAGCGTTCTATTAAAATTCCAAAAGCATCCAGATCACCCGACAAAACTTCTTCAATAATCTTTTTGTCATCCTTCTTAACCATAAATATGCTTAACTAATAAGAAAGTTGTTTTTTTGTAAAAATATGCCTTAAAGGTATAGAATAATCTTATGTATTGCAAACAATCGTTTTTTTTACTACTTTTGATAGAAAAAATGATCAGTTGACAGTTGACAGTTGACA
>JAGLWB010000206.1 GCA_023133655.1 Bacteroidales bacterium | reverse complement strand
CGAAGTCCGCCTCAGGCGGATTTAATGTTTCCGTCAACCGAATCGCCTTGATTCAAAAGAGTTTGCAAATGTAAAAAGATTTTTACATCAAAGGAGTAAAAAAATGAAAAAAGTAGGCTGCAGCCACAGATAGAAGCAGAAAGTAAGAAAAAGCAATGTTTTTAGTGTAATAATGCTTAGTTTTATCCGAACATTGTGCCATTTTCATTTTTATTTTGCCAAAGGAATATTATTAATGTGAATCAAGGGTTAAAAAACATAAATGAATATCAGTACGTTATATTTCTGTTTCATGTTTCAGGTTACAGGTTTCATGTTTTTGTCCTGCAACCTGCAACTCGAAACCCGCACCAATAATGATGATTGGTACATAGAAAATTTTCTATGCGATTTCAACTCTTGATTGATATTATTAAGTAATAACCCTGAACGATTTTTGAGAATGCTTGAGCTATTGGATATTTTTTTTATTGTTTTTCACACGGCCTTAACTCTATTTAACCTCTTTGGATGGATATGGCGAAGAACCAGAAAATTTAATCTGATCATACTTTTATTAACAGGATTTTCATGGTTTGGGTTGGGTATATTTTATGGAATTGGGTATTGTCCGCTAACAGATTGGCATTATCGGGTTTTGAGGAAGCTGGGAGAGACCGGCCTGCCAAATTCTTACTTAAAATACCTCTTTGACCGGATTACCGGGCTTGACATCAATTCAAACTTTGTAGAAATTATGACATTAATTTTGTTCTTATTTGCCCTGCTTGCGTCGATATATTTTAATTTTTTCAGGAATAAATTGCGGGCTAATTTTGAAAATTGAAAAGTATCTTTTATTTTTGAATCGATTTTGTAAATGATTTTTACATTGAAAATGTCTACGTTTGTGCATTAATCGGGTTAAAATTATTATTACGATTTAAAAAAAATCGCATGAGGAGAGTGGTAATCACTGGATTAGGTGCAGCTTCAACAATGGGGCTTGAATTGAAAGAGTTTGAACAGTCCTTGCGTACAGGGAAAAGCGGCATAAGTTATTGTCCCGATTTTGAAGAACATGGGTTTAAAAGCCTTGTTGCCGGTTGGATTTCAGATTGGGACGCAAAGCAGTTCATGCACAGGAAAGCCCTGAAATTTATGGGCCGTGGCTCCGAATTCACTTCATATGCTGCGTTAAAAGCTTTGGAAGACAGCGACTTGAAGGAATCGGATGTTCATAACGACCGGTGTGGTGTTACTGCCGGCTGTGGTGAAGGCAGTGGCATGGATGTTTTCGAAGGAGCGTATGCCATGAAGGAGTATAACAGGCCCCGGAGTATTGGGATACTGGTTCCAAAAACCATGAGTTCAACTCGCAGCGCCAATATCACTATGTTAATAAAAAATCGTGGAGTGAGCCTGGGAATTGCCGATGCATGCGCTACCGGCCTTGTTAATATTGGTTATGCTTATCAGCTGATCAAATGGAATGTTCAGGATGTCGTATTTTCAGGAGGTGGAGAGTCAAGCGATTGGGCAAATAGTTCTTTTTTTGACGCAATGGGTGTCCTTCCGACTGCTTTTAATGACAATCCATCAGTTGCCTCCCGTCCCTTTGACCGCGACCGTGGGGGATTTGCCATAGCAGAAGGAGGTGGAATCGTTGTTATTGAAGAGTTACAACATGCATTGAGCCGTGGTGCGAAGATATACGGTGAAATAATCGGATATGCCACAAATTGTGATGGTGGCATTTCAATGGTGGCTCCATCTCCGGAAGGACAAACCAGGTGTATGAATGCTGCCCTTTTGGATGCAGGAATGAAGCCCGCAGATATTGATTACATTAACACGCATGGCACTTCAACAATTGCAGGTGACCCTTCTGAGATTACAGCCATCAATGAGATCTTTAGTAACCCGTTCCCCATGATAAGCTCAACAAAAAGTCAGATAGGGCATACGGTTGGCGCTGCCGGTGCTTTAGAGCTTATTGCATCACTTCTAATGATGAAGCATTCATTCATAGCACCATCAATAAATATTGATAACCTGGATGAAAAATGTGCATATCCAAATATTATTACCGAATATACTGATATTGCTTTCGAAACAATCATGACCAATAATTTTGCCTTTGGTGGCAGCAATGCTTCGATGATTGTGAAGAAGTTTCGCTAACAAGGACCTTGTTCCTTGTTCAAAATGGTGAAGAACAACTATTGATTAATCCAAGTTGCGGGTTGCAAGTTGCGGGTTGCAGGTTGCGGGTTACAGGTTGCGGGTTGCGGGTTACGGGTTGCGAGTTGCAGGTTGCGGGTTGCAGGTTGCGGGTTGCGGGTTGCGGGTTGCAGGTTGCAGGTTACAGGTTTCGGGTTTCGGGTTAATGCGTTTATAATTAATATGATACATTTTGTTCTTGTTGTTTATTTTTAAATTACAGTATAAAGCTAAAATTTTTAAACCCTTATATTTAGCAACTTGCAACTCGCAACCCGTAACCCGCAACTTAAGCTAATTACAATGTATTCCCGCAATTTTTAGTTGCATTTCAAAAACAAATCCCCATCAAAATTTGCTTTTGTCCGGATAATGTTATATATTACGGCACAAAACATATGTATTGTAATAATATACATATATGAATAACTCCCTATATGTATTACGATTAACCTTGGAAAAAAGGATCCAGGGCTTGCTTTGGGATTGATTCCTGTGATTCCTTTTGAAAAAATATTAAAATTAATGCTAACTAAAATTATTGCCTATGGAACATAAATATTAAAAAGTAACTTAAAATTAGAGTAGCTAATCAGTACTTGAAGTGAACTAAAGTGCCTAAAGTACTTAAAGTTATAAGAAAGGGTGAATAGTTGTAAATTAAAACTCCAGGCATTTTAGGCACTCCAAACTCAAGGCACTCGATTAGATACAAATTTAATTATGAAACTTAAATTTATTAATCCAAACAGATTATTTACCCAAAAAAAGGAGAATTTAATATGAAAAAATTTTTAACAATTTGTGCAGTAATAATTATTACTGCCGGAAGTGTGTGGGCGGATACACACTATGTGGACCCTGCGGGAACTAATATATCTCCCTACACAACTCCAGCTACAGCAGCTCACAGCATTCAAGACGCTATCAATGCGGCAAGCGATGGCGATGTCGTTGATGTGGCAGATGCAACATACACAATCACCGGCAAAATTCTGGTGGATAAAGGCGTTACCATTACCGGTAATACCACTACCCCGGCGAATGTGGTGGTGCAATATAGTACTGCTGCAAACAGTTTAATTTTTGATATGCGGGCAAGCAATGCAACCATACAGGGAATTAAGGTAACAGGTGGTAAGGCCGGGTTCTGGTTTGACCAAAGCGCTGTTACTGGGTGTACCATATCAAATTGTATTGTGGATTGTGTTGGAGAATATGGCATCTACATGAAGAACGGCGGTAGTGGGCATACCATCGATTTATGTACCATTTCCAATACGGGACAAACATATGCTGGTGCTCCAGCTGTTTTGATTGAAAACTGTTTAGATGTAACTTTCAGCAATAATACACTGAGTTCAATCTCTGATAAGGGTGTCTACGTCAAGGATTGTAATGCTGGTAATGTTGCCAATCGTGTAGAGGTAACGGGCAATACTCTTTCCGGATGCAGCTATCCATGTGTTCAGGTCTATAAGAGTCCATACACCTATGTTTATAACAATACGATAAGCTCTACTGGCGACAAAGGAATAAACATCATTGGGCCAAATGCCACCAGCCAGGCAGAGAGGGTAGTTGTGGAAGGAAACAGCATCTCTGGCTGCCCGTGGGGCGGAATTCTGCTTACCCACGACAGATACACCTACATTTACAATAACACTATTTTCTCTACTGGCGATAAAGGTATTAGTATAGCTAACGGTGAAAATGTTACCAGCTCTGCCGAGAGGATAATAGTCGAAGGAAATAATATTTCCGGAACCAAGTACCCGGGAATTCAAGTAGCTTATGCAGTTCCATATACCTATATTTATAACAATACGTTAAGTGGATGCAACTATTATGGCGCGGATAATACCGGCGACTGGGACTATGCCTCTATTCATGTAGACGATAATTGTGGGAATACTATTGTTGAGAGCAACGATATCAGTGACGGCATCAACGGCATCCAGATATGGTCGGATAACTGCACCGTCACAAACAACACAATCTACGACATGGGGCTTACCTATGCCGATACTAAGGGTACCGCCGATGGCACTTACTACAACTCAGGCATTATCATCGGCTCAAACTGGCTTACCAGTAACTTCAAGCCCACCGGCACCACCATCACAGGTAATAGCATATACGACAATTACTGGGGGCTGTATGTACGGGATTATGCCAACCTATCGCCAGGCGATCCGTCTGTTCTTAGTGTTACTGCCGAGAAAAACTGGTGGGGCGATGCTACTGGTGCAGATCACAGCAGTAATCCTCATGGAATTGGACAAGGTGGCGATGCAGTAAGCGACAACGTCGATTTTACCCCATGGTATGCAACCAGCACAACCACATCAAGCACGCAGTATGTGACTGTGACACACAACCCGGTTATTGCCTATTCTGATAAAATACAAGGTGGAATTGATGCCGCCTTGGCCGGCGATTTCATCAATGTGGCGGCAGGTACATATGCGGAATATTTGCATATTATAAAGGATGGTCTAACTATACAGGGTGTTGGTATCGACCAGAGTATCATTGATGTTGACGGTTTAATTCCATACTGGCATTATGGTACGGGTGGTTCATTTGCAGCCAGAGGTGCCGTACTTATTGCTGGCTATGGTAATACTGGTGGAATTACTGATCTCGTTGAGGATGTGACCTTCAAAGATTTTACTGTTAAGAATGCGGGTGTCAATTATCCGAATATAACAGGTACTCACACAGGTTCTAATAATTCTACCACTCTTGTTGACGGCACCAAATCGTGGACAAATGATGAGTTAGTTGGGTATTATATTGTTAATGCCAATGATTATATTGACAACAGTGGTGGTAGACAGTTCTACCGTGCTGAAATCACTGGTAATACAGCAACAACAGTCACTATGTCCTATATATCTGGTGGTGATGAAACTGACTGGGACAATGGCGATACTTATGTAATCACCGAATACAGAGAGTGGTACGATCAGCAATTAGATTGGAGAGAAGATGTCAGGGGTATCAGAATCAGCGCTGGTAAGAACATTGAGATCTTAAATTGTAAAGTAGAATATTGTGGTGATTATGGGGTATGTACTGGAAAAGGATACTACTCTCCAAAGAAGGCAAGCAAAGATATAACTATTCACAATTGTACAATTTCAGACAACCATAGCAATGGAATAGGTGTTGGTAATACAACAGGCACAATAACCATAACCAACAATACCGTTTCGGACAACGAACAACCTCTTGGCAATCTCCCGGGAAGGGATTTATATGACCATGTCACAGGTATATCCATCAAAGGCAGAAGCAAATCCCTTTTACTGGCGGGAACCGTGTCCGGCAATACCGTTAGTGATAACCAGTATATCGGAATTAATATTGGCAGGTATACTGATGGCTTCACTGTTGAGAATAACACAGTTACCGGTCACAATCTGCATGAAGAGGGAGCTGGCATCTTCTTGACTACCGGCTGGGGTTTTACTAAACACTGCCGGAATCATACTGTAAGGAACAATACTGTAACCGGTAATATAAGAGGAATTATTGCTTATTATTCATGGGATAATACGATTGAAAATAACGTAGTTACGACTGATGCCGGTACTTTTAATAAAGGTCAGGCAGCGATTAAAATTGATCATGCCTACAACAATACAGTGATAGACAACAGTGTAAGTTGTGACGGTCTCGGAATAGAACTCACGAGTTCTGATACTTATGGTAATTCTATCGGTACTACCGGTCATGGAAATACGGTTAATGGCGCTATGTTCGCAGGAGTTTATATTCGTTCAGGGGCTCACGACAATACATTCACAGGCAATACGATTACAAATACTACGAGCCATACATTTACTCAATACGCTGACTGGGGCAGTCACACCGGAAGTGATAATGCCGCAATACTTGAAGATAATACAAAATCATGGACATCAAATGCTTTTATCGGTTTTACTGTGTTAAACACTACTGATGGAAGTTCAGGAACTATTACTGCAAACACTGCCATAACCATAACTGCCACACTTTCCGGCGGAGATGAAAACGATTGGGATACCAATGATGACTATGACATTACTTATAATGAGACACAAGGCGATGGTGTATTTCTCCGCGGTGGATTCTGTTATGCAGGAGGACATGCCGGAACAGGCAATGTGTTTCATCGTAATAATATTTCTGGTAATGCAGGCGATGGGATGGAAAATCAAGTGACCACAATGACGGTTAATGCTGAATGTAATTGGTGGGGTGATCCCACAGGGCCGTATCATGCAACAACCAATATTTATGGTTTAGGTAATGAGGTTACTGATTATGTTGATTACGTCCCGTGGTGGACTGGTTTGTGTGTTATTGATGTTCCTGATCAGTTGCCATTCTGTTATATGCAAGGGAATAGCATTAGTGTTGGGGAAAATACCATTGCTGGTAACCTTTCATATGCCTGGACCCTCACCGGTGATGATGGCTGGTCAATTGTTTCTGGCGGTAATGAATCCACACTTGTTTACAATGCCGGCACGGGTACAGCTACTTTTACTTTGCTAATAACCACGGATGAGGATGAATGTGATTATATGTGTTCAACAGATTTAACTTGCATTGAAGCTGAAGAACATTGTACGATGACACAGGGGTTCTATGGCAATGAAGGTGGAGTATATTGTGACGGCAGCACAACAACTCAATTACTTTATGCGCTGCTGGTGAACCCACTAGTTGTTGGAGACGGCTATACCCTGACTATCACTGGTAGTGAAGACGATGTAAATTGCTTGATCGATAGGTTACCAGGGGGAGGACCGGAGATACCAATCACGGAAAACACAGTCGTTTGTGATTGTGACGTTGGTATCGCTTGCCATAAAAAACCACCAAGAAGATGGAAGAACACATTGGTGGCCCAGACAGTAACCCTAGGATTGAATTTGCGATTAAGCCCTGGATTGGGAGGTATGGATATAACATCTCGATTCCTTACAACAGCTGCATCAAGTGGTTGTGGTATTTATACATCTCTAAATCATCCGGTAAATGCTGACTGGAGGTATAATGAAATTCCATTGGCAGTATATACTTATTTAGAAACGAATCCAGACCCAGACATTAACGACCTTTATGCCCTGGCAAACGATGCTTTGGACGTAGATTATGTTGGAGGTTTATCGCTCGAAGATATAACCAATGCTCTCGGAGCTATCAATAAAGGGTTTGAAGGATGTATGTTCGGAACCTTTGACGGTGGTTATTGGCCTCCTGAACTTCAGTCACATGAAGAATTTGTAAAAGAAGGTTTCGAAATAAATGAAATAACTCATGCTGTCTATCCCAATCCATTTGATGAGAGTGCTATAATAGAATTTACTTTATCACAAGCATCACATGTTAAGGTTGAGATTTACACAATCAGTGGTGTTCTGGCTGATGTTTTGTATGATGGATTCGTAGAAGCAAGTGTGATAAATACTGTGGAAGTTAGAAACAGCTGTATTGCGCCAGGTATTTTTATGTACGTTATTCATACAAA
>JAGLWB010000205.1 GCA_023133655.1 Bacteroidales bacterium | reverse complement strand
TAGTGCCTCTAAGAAAACACCCCATTTTACAGATTTGTCAAAAAAAATTTGCAGTTAATCAAGAACAGCGTCCTTAAAAAACAAAAGTATATCCCAGAAATGATTTGATTTTCACTATTTCACTGTATTTCAGTTGGTTTTCTGCAATTTAGGTGAGGCATAGGCACACTGCTCCCATGTTGCCTTTAGGATATTGGATGTCCGTTTGGTTATGCTGATTTAAGCAGCCGGTTTTGTTGTTTTTCCAATTGTTGGCGTTGTGCTTCTAATATCCGCCGCCCGATTTTTTTAAGGTTATAAGCACATACACCCAAGCTTATATATCTGGCATAGTGGCGGGTGCCCCTATCCGGACAGCGGTCTAAGCCCCTATTCTCCAATTCGTTGATATTGGATTCTATTGCGCTGTGCTTATTTTTTAAACGCTTAAATGTATGGCTGGCTTCTTCTACATCTTCTGCTTTGTTCCGCTTTCCAAGTTTTGGCATAACCACATTGGGTATTTCTAACTGCAGCAGCTCTTTGTTTTCTTTTCTCCAAAAACCTTTGTCAAAACTCCATGAAGCAATGTTGTATTTGTTTAAAAGCCTGTCTGCCAATTCGATGACAATGTCCCTGTCTTGCTGATGGGACATTAGTTGGTAGTCAACTATCAGGTCAAACTGGTCGGTGGTTATTGCCAGTTTCTTTCCCAGTTCCACGTTTGGCCGGCTTTTACCTTTCTTTACCCATTCGGTATATGTTTCAAATATTGAAAACAGTTTTTCTTCATATGGTATCTTCTCGCCTTTTAATATTCTTCTGTCAACCAGGTCAATGTGTTTCTCCATTAACATCATAAAATACTCAAGGGCAATAACAAAAGTCATATCCATTGCACCATCTATTGGAAAATTGGGCAGTTCTTCTTGAAATTTCTTCAATAGCGCCTTTGCCTTTTTCAGGTACCTTTCTGCTGCTTTGACCTCTCTTTCTTGTTTCCCTTTGCCCCCGCTACTGCTTGCTTTGCCCAATTCCCGCATCAAGCCTTTCATCTCGTATCTCCAGTTCCCTATCTTGCGCCAGCCCTTATGTCCATCGTGTTTTTTCAAGAATTTACCGACTGTATCCAGGCATTTACGTGCACTGTCCCAAAGCAAGTTGTAATCGGTTGGAAAATGCACGTTGCTCTCAACGACAAAACTATCTGTTTTTAAGCGCAATGCTGTATCTTCTTTTTTTAAAAAAATTTCTCTGTGTCCAAACTCAAGTATTACAGCATTTATTTCAGTAACGAGCTCATCGCTGAGCATGGTGACATTGTCATAGATGTTCTGGTATTCATACTGAATCCTCTCATATCCAAAATCTCTTTCTATACCCATCAACTGCCGCATGCTCCGGTGGTTATCGGCCAAGTTGTGAAGCATATCGTAACTGACATTAAGGCAAAGCCGAACCTGTGCCAAAACAAAAATGCTCCACAGATCCATCCCTGTTCTTCCTGTTCTCTTTTTGCCCGAACTGATGTGTTTCTCTAATATGCTGAATATCCTTTTATTATATTCCTCATTGCAATATATTTCTTTTAGCGCGGCCAATAATTCATCCAAGGCATTTTTACTCTTTACACCAATGTAAGTCTCCTCAATTGGTAATTGACCCATACTCAATTGTTGCTCGAATCTATTTCGCATATCTGAACCGTTTTTTAATTTATTTGAACCTGTAATACTGATTTACTATTTGACAACTGATAATCAGTAGTTTTGAAAATTAAAGATACAAAATTACCGTGTAGGTTCGGGCTGGAATACTATAAGGTTATCAACATTTAGAGGTTGATATTCACTATGATATAATTGCTTTTCTGGTTTTCTTAGAGGCACTAA
>JAGLWB010000204.1 GCA_023133655.1 Bacteroidales bacterium | reverse complement strand
CCCCAGGCTAAAGAACCACTACTTACCTCAACCAAGTTAGCATGTATGTCAGTAAATACATCATTCCCATCATTGCGATAGATTTTAGAGACATAATCGCCATAACTATTTATACTCCCATTTAGTAAAATATCCAGATCTCCATCATTATCATAATCACCCCAGGCCACTGAACTAAGCATAACATTAGTTAACTCTGCATTGATGTCAGTAAATAAATCATTCCCATCATTGCGATAGATTCTGGAAATTGGAGTAAAAGTAGCATCAGCACCTGTCAATAAAATATCCAGATCTTCATCATTATCATAATCACCCCATGCCACTGAGCTAAATAAAACGCCTGATAAACCTGCATTAATATCAGTGAAGGTTTGAGCTTTTAGCAGATAATAAAAACTAAGAATAAACAGAGTTGAAAAAAGTATTTTTTTCATGACAAAGTAATTTGTGTTTTGCCTTATTGTTTACTAAATAATATGCCATTATTGAAAATTATTAATCGCTACTAATTGGCTTCCGGTAGCAGAAAATATATTATCTAATTAAAATCATTTTTTTAGTATCAATATGATTGTTCACTCTAATTTGAAAAAAGTATATACCCGCAGGTAAATTCTCTGCGTTGAAAGGGACTATATACTTTCCGGCTAATTTTCTTTCGTTTACCAGTATACCTATTTCCTTTCCGTACATATCAAAAACTCTAATCGTTACTAAATTGTTTTGAAAAACCTCATAATTAATAATTGTATACTTGTTAAATGGATTAGGATAGTTTTTGTGTAAAACAAAATCCTTCTGAAGAGATGCAGGAATATCTTTCACGACGACAGGTGAAATAACGTTTATGGATAATGGTATTATAACCTTTGATTCATCCGGATCGTTACTGGAAATTATAATAGTTTCATTGTAATTACCTGCTTGGAGGCCTGTAGCACTAAAGGTTACTATTATTGTCATTGATGAATCCGCGGGAACTATTCCCGTGGATGGTGTGAAGGAGAATAAACTCGACATAAGGGGTGCTGTTGAAATGATCCATGAAACTCCACTATGGAGGGTTCCGTGGTTGCTATGTAAAGTCTGGTCAAAAGTTATATTACCTGAGCCTTCATTAAACGGCCAGTAACCAATTAAACCATTTTCTGCACCTGTTAATTCTTTACGCATATTAGATTGAATCTCAATATGTTCTATTGCTGTATTCCATATGCGTAGTTCGTCAATCAGTCCATTAAAATATTTAAAATGATAACACTCATCCCACCATCTTCCGATTGAAGGATTTGCTGCATGATATCCAATATTGCTTCCTGATTCATTTTTTGTGGTTTTTAGACACCCATCTATATAAATTTTTGACTCTGAAGATGTCATTGTCCATGTAACATGATGCCAGGCATTCCCTAAATTCAGACCTGTAATAGCAATGGCATCTTCATACGAAAGAATTGCACCACTTTTATCTGCCAGTATGCCAATCCCATTAGAATTCATATCTAAAATAAAGTCATTACCACCATCACATGTGGCGTCCATAAAAATAGTTCCGACATTATTACCTCCCATATAATGTACCCAGGCTTGAATAGTTAGCTCAGTCATGTCAGACAAAGGGTTTGATAATCCGATATAATCATCCAATCCATCAAACTGAAGTGCATAATGTTGAATTTCTCCACCAGCCAAAATTTCAAAAACCAGATCGCTGCCTCCGGAATTATAGATTGTTACTGTGTCAGTTATCAGGCTGTCTTTATCAAGTAAAAATTCAATTTCACCGGGTAATACCGAAATATCTGGTGCCTGGAGAACAGTTGAGGTTACAGGAATAGAAATATTGGTTGTATCCGGATCGTTTGTATTGAGATTGAGTATGGAATTAAATAACCCTTCATTTTCAGGTAGTAAATACAGTATTAAAGTATCGCTTGATAGTGGTGGAATTGATAAGGAAGTCGGCGTAACCGTTAATTTTGAATCACCGGTTACAATATTGGTAATTTCAAGATCTTTGGTACCTGTATTCTCTAACTTCAGGTATACACTATCCAGATATCCTACATAAGAGATATTAAAATCAATAGTATCATCCTCCATGTAAAAGAAAGGACGGCCTGTTACATAGAGATATGCAGGAACTGTGTATTCGGAATTGACAGGATCGTTTGATAATATCTTAATGTGAGCAGCATAGGTGCCGCCAAATAGCCCGGTTGCATCAAAAGTAACAGTGATTTCTTCCTGGTTGCCGGCTGGTATTACACTATCTTTAGTACTGAACCTGAGCCACAAAGGTTCAAGATAACAAGTAATATGGCCTGATCCTGTGTCAGGTATCCTATCTGGCTCATAGCCAAAAATATTTCCAAATTCCAATGCCACGTTAACGGCGGAATATTCATCGAAATATGTCCTGTTCACTCCATATATAAACTCTTTGTAATCTGGATCAATAATACTGGTAGTAAGTTCTTCTATAAATACTATTTCCTCTTCATTTTCGTCCCATTTATATAAGCCATCTTCGAAATAAATTCCACTTGTACTGATAATGAAATAATCAGCCCCCAGAAACCAGCCATAATCATCATATTCTTCAGTATAATAACCAGTAGTTATATCCTGATCTGCATCAATATAAATTATACATGCAACTTCCTCATAAGTATTAATGCGGGCATTGTAGGTCTCCAGTTTAAATAATATTTCATCACGGGTTTGTTTAACGAAAACACTCTGAATATTATTATCAATATAAGTTTCATCAGGATCGGTATACAGTAACCTCCAGGATATAGTATTAGAATAACTCACAGACTTTCCGGGTTGCGTTTTGCTAATAGTAATACCTTTATTTTCATCCTTTCTGTCTGGATTTAAAGATTTAGGCATAGGAGTTGAATTATTTTTCCAAATTCCTTTCCATTCTTCTAATTTAATTCTGATAGCATTTTTTGTATCAATGGTTTTTTGGATCCTGCTTTTCTTAGTATCGCTAATTTCTATTGGTAGTATCTCATATATTAATTTGCTTCCACCGGTATTGTTAATGGTCAGGTATTGTTGAATAGTATCATTTGTAAACAGGTCTGCCCGGAGCGAATCAGGTGATACACCAACAACCGGTGGTTCAACAGCAATTCCAGTTACAATTAATTCCAGTATACTTTCACTTGGATCATTTGAATAAATAGTAATTGTTCCGGTATAACTACCAATAGCAACAGGATGAAATGTAATAGTTACAGTATCTTTGGACCAATGATTAATTGAAAAAGAAGATTTTGAAATTTCAAATACGTTATTATCAATATGTATTTCGCTGATATTAAGGATTTCTGAACCATTATTTTCAATAATGAGTATTATTGAATCTTGATAATTCACAAATATTTCACCAAAATCAATTGTATCCTGATCAACAAAAATATTCGGAGCCCCTGTTACACTCAGATGAACTGGTACGGTTAACATGGTATTCTCAGGATCATTACTGGAAACAAGAATGTTTGTAACATAATTACCTTCCATTAAACCAGCAGCATTAAAAGCTACATCAATATTCATTGATGAATCCGTTGGAACAATGCCTGTGGCAGGGTTAATGGAGAGCCAATTAGGTACTTGGGGTGCAATAGAGGCAATCCAAGATACTTCACCATATAGGGAACCATTGTTGTTGTTTGAAGTCTGGTCTGCGGTAGTAATACC
>JAGLWB010000203.1 GCA_023133655.1 Bacteroidales bacterium | reverse complement strand
AAAATTCTTTTTAACAATGTTCATGATGTCAGATAACCTGATAGATCCTGGGGAGTTACTGGAAATGGTAAAAAATAAATTTTGCTTTTCGCTTTGTCGTGTTAAAAAATATCGCGTCCATAAAATAGCCTCCAGTATGACAAAAGCAACCAGTACGATAATCCTTTGATTAGCACCTAAACCAAGTCCGATAGAGATGGCAAAGAAAAGATAGGATAACTCTTCCGGGTCTTTAATGGCCGCACGAAACCGAACAATGGAGAGAGCACCAACAAGCCCCAACGACAAAGCCAAAGAAGATTTAACAATTGAGATTATTAGCATGGTGGTAAAGGCTACAAGAATAAAATTAGAAGCAAAGCTTCTTCGGTTCGAAATGCTTTTACCACATTTAAAATAGGTCCATTGTAAGATCAACGACAGAACAACAACGATCACTGAATTGATCAAAAAATCCGGGACAGAAATTTCTGCATTCTGTGTGATTAAAAATTTCTGAAATAATTGCCATTTATCCTGCATAATACTGTGCTGTTATTGGGGTGCTCTTAAAGAGTTGCAAAAATAGGTGTATTTGGTTGAATACAAAAATTTTATTTCATTAATAAAAAAGGGTTGCTCCGTTTTTTTTATCACCCTCAACAACAGAGTCATTCAGGATAACTTTTGACCCTTCTTCAACCCATAAAAAATCATCTATCATCTCATATTTCAATCCTTTGATGATAGCTTCTCCCGGACCAAATTCGGGTTTCTTCCTAAACGCCACGATGCCATACCGGCAATTAAAAATACTGATGTTCTTGCCTATTACCGTTGAAAGGTCTTTCGAGGCAATACCAATATTACAACCATTGATAATGATGTTTTCCATTTGCAACATTGAGGCCTCTCCACCGCTAATTGCCTTATCATTCGCATTTTCTATCTGACAATCAGTGATTGTTATGGTGCTTCCTGAAAAATCAATAGCATCATTTGTTATATCTCTGAATTTTGAGTTCATTATCTGCCCGGAGGCAAAGTCGCCATCAAATGCATCTGCGGCAATATCTTTAAAAAGAACGTCATTCAGCACAAAATCTGAACGGATGATGTTCAGTGCATCTTCACAATGATTATTTTGAAATACCGTTTGGTTTATCTTCACGTTGGACTCATAAAAATTTACTGCTCCGGTCAGTGTCCACCCTTTATAATCCAGCGTATTCAGGTGTTCGAAAATGACATGGCTAATTATTGACATGCTGCCTGCCTGAAGAACGGTAAAGCCCATAGCAGAAGAGTCTGATGATGTAATGATTACCGGGCGATTTTTTTCACCGGTCATAAATACCGGGGAATGGGAAATTAAACCGGCCCTTTTCCTGAAGTCAATAATGACTCCTGGCAGGAATTTCACTGTATATCCTTCCGGAATAACCAAAAACCTGTCAATGATATATTTTCCCTCACGAAAAATAACAATTTGATCATCTAAAACTTCATACGCCAGATCATTCGGAAAATCAGATAGTTGTGTTAATTCCCTTCTGGGGTTGCCTTTTCGTGGAGATGGCCACTGGTGGATGGGGATAATATGCGTGGCGAGGTGGCCCTTCACCATGAAATACAAAAAATTAGTTGTTGTATCCGTTGTCAATATTACCGAGTTATCTTTTCCGCCTTTATAAGCTGGAATTGAGGGTTCGGGATGAAGAAAATACCGTATTCTCCTTTGGTTTCTACCTGTGCCCAATAAAAGAATATCTTGTGTGAAATAATTATTCACCCTGATCTTAGCATAGTCGTTGTTTTTCTCTTCTAGGAAAGCCGTCACGTAATATTCCGGAAAAATCTCATGGTACATTGTGTCAAAATCAGAAAACACTTCAAACTCTTTGAGTGATGTTTCAACATAATCAGGGTTTGACAAAACCTTTTTCTTATAGCCCGGTAGTATTGCTCTTATCTCTGCGGCATTATTAAAAAGAAATGCTGTATCGTACTGATAGGCCGGAAACTCTTTTCTGATCCTCGACTCATAATATTTTATTTCAGGCTTCAATTCATTCAGGATGGAACAAATATATTCTTCATCGGAATATTTCTCAAGATAATGAATATACCTGTTTGTAAATGCGGCCTCTTTGAACAGGTTATAATG
>JAGLWB010000202.1 GCA_023133655.1 Bacteroidales bacterium | reverse complement strand
GTGATGGGCGATGGTGATTTTCGATGGGCGATAGTGATGGGCGATGGTTACTCTAATTGGTTGCTGAAATACTTTGAAACTCATAAGCAAAAACAACGTATACACTAAATTAAATAATGGTTGTTCAACTATTCGCTAAGCATAATCTTTAAAAGTATGAAAAAAGGCTTATTATTATTTCTCTTTATAGTATTCTTCAGTGGGTTATCGGTAGGTCAATCCTGGACTAAAGAACTAAAAAAAAGATCTCATATAGGAGGTGGCATTGCATTTGGTTCGGATATCGTTTCTTTAGGCATAAATGTGCTTTGGACGTATAAGGTACAGGAGGAGCTTAGGATTACCCCAAACTTCACATATTTTTTCCCAAACAAAACAGAATTTACTGTCTCGGACCAGACACGATACTTATGGGAATTAAATGTTGATGCAAATTATCTTATCCCATTTGAACACGACAATGTCAATATTTATGTAATAGGTGGGCTCAATCTTTCGCGGCTTATCACAAAAAGAGAATCAAAAAACCAAGATATTACACCTGATAGTAGAGAATCGAAACTGTATTACGGCATAAATATAGGTGTTGGTGGAGAATATTCCTTTAACAAAAAGATCCGCGGGTTACTTGAAGCCAAATATGTTTTTAGTAGCAACGACCAGTTGGTAATCAAAGCAGGTGTTGCTGTATCTGTGAAGGAGTTGTTTAAATAAGAAACTGTTAGCTCTTTACCACCAGCTTGCAGGGGGAAGGCAGCACGCATGTTTTGAAACCGTAATGCAGCCATGAATGATAATCATCAGACAATCATCTGGGATTGGAACGGGACGTTGCTCAACGATGTTGACCAATGCGTTGACTCAATGAATACGATGCTTTTAAAGCGTCAACGGTCACCCATTTCAAGAAAAAAATATAGTGAGATCTTTACTTTCCCTGTAAAAGAATATTACGAAACCATTGGTTGGGATTTCAATAAAGAATCATGGGATGAAATCGCCAATGAGTTCATGCAGCTTTATTTTAGCAAATTAGGAACTGCCGGCTTGCATGAAGAGGCCCTACCAGTTATTGAATATTTCCATAAAAAGAATTACCCCCAGGCCATCCTGTCAGCCATGGAACATAATGCACTGGTTTCAGCGATAAAAGAAAGAGGGATCCTGCAATATTTCGATCAAATAGCAGGCATTGAAGATCACTTTGCCCACAGCAAAATTGAGGTTGCCCGTAAGTTGATCCATAACCTTAAGGCAGCCTCCGGAGAGATAACCATGATCGGTGATACGATTCATGATTATGAAGTTGCCAAAGAGTTGGGTTGTCAATGCATTTTGGTTGCTATCGGCCATCAGACTTACGAAAGGCTTAAAAAAAGCGGTTGCCAGGTAGTGAAGGAGTTAAATGAAATTCCAGGGCTGTTTGGAATTTGAAAATCGCAATTTATTTGGGTTGGAAATTTCAGGATTTATTCCGGGCGGGGTTCTTCTTCTATTTCAATATATATCACTTCACTAATTAAATTCCCATTTCTATAATTTTGTTTCTTTTGCATTCTCCCATCTTCCAAATAATACGCCCAATCACCATCACGTTTACCATTGACATAATTCCCGGAAACCGTTTCCTCTCCTCCGGGATAAAACAGCTTAAAAATTCCGTCTTTCAAACCGTTTGAATAATTCGCTCCCAATTTCAGGGCCCGGTTAGGGAAATACTGTACCCAGGCTCCATCCTTTTTATCATTGACATAATGGATCTCTTCTGCAATAACACCATCAAGGTAAAAAACCTTCCACGTTCCACTTTTTTGATTATTGAGGTAAAACTCTTCAGAGACCTTCTGACCATCTTCATTATAAAAAACCCAAAGGCTGTCTTTTTGCTGATTATGATAACATCCCATTGACATAATATTTCCGTTCATATGAAACATGGTTGTGTGAGAATAATTTCTTTTATCAGTATATATTGAAATAGCCTTTAGCTTTCCGTTTGGGTAATAATACCTGAATTCACCAACCGGGGTATTATTTTTAAAACGACCTTCATATTTCAACTGTCCATTTTCATTGTTTTTTTTCCAATAACCCTGCTTTCTACCTTCAGCATCAATTCTATTTAACGAGTCTTCTTGAATATACTGGGCATTAACTTGTGAAAATGAAAAAAGGATAATAACGAAAAGGATGCCTAATGCTTTCATAGAAAGTTCAATTGAATTACTTTTGCAGCTACAAAAATATAGAATCTTTTACAATATCCTGAAAAAGTGAATTCTTATTCATCCAAACTACTTGAAAACGCTGTAAATGAATTGGCCAAACTCCCTGGAATTGGCAGGAAGACTGCTTTACGGTTAGCGCTACATCTTCTAAAAGAAGATATAGAACAAGTAGAAGCTTTCAGTAGAGCTATTACCAAAATGCGCAATGAGGTTCGGTTTTGTCAGGAATGCCACAATATTTCAGACCTGGATATTTGCGAAATTTGCAGCAATCTAAAACGAAAAAAATCCATAATTTGTGTTGTGGAGGATATAAGAGATGTCATGGCAATTGAGAACACCGGGCAATATCATGGTGTTTATCATATTCTTGGAGGTGTCATTTCGCCAATGGACGGTATTGGACCTGCGGATATCAATATTATTACTCTTGAAAACAAAGTCGCCAAACAAGAGGTTGAAGAAATTATTCTGGCGCTCCCAACAACTATTGAAGGGGACACAACTAATTTCTATTTATTTAAAAAGCTAAAAAATTACAACATTAATATTTCTATCATTGCCCGTGGAGTTGCCATAGGGGATGAACTGGAATATACCGACGAGATCACACTTGGAAGATCCATTCTAAACAGGATGCCATACGAACACTCTCTAAAAAAATAATTCAACGCTTTTCAACGTATAATTTTTCATTTTTTTCTTCCTCAAAAAGATCCAACTGTTTTTCTGTAACAAAAAACTCTGTTGGCACCTCCCTTGAATAAAATTCGATATACCGCCGGATAGCTTTCTTAATGAGCTTATTAGGAGTAGTTTTCCTGGCTTCGCAATAATTTATTAAAGACCGTTTTTGCCTTGCAGATAGCTTAAAAGTAACGGTTTTAAATTTAACTTTTTTCCTTTTTTTCCTCTTTTCAGGACCCATTGTAAAAAATCAGGTTTCTCTTTTGGGAGCCAAACTTACGACATTAATAAACATAAGAAGCATTAAGTTATAAAATTAAGTTCACAACTTGTTGTTAAAAAAGGTATCTTCTTACCTCACTTCGCCTTTACGGGACTGGCTCTCTACAACCCACCTCATCCCCCAGCCCCGTCTATTCATTGCACCTCATCCTCATCTTTTTGAAACACCTCATCCCCCAGACCCGTCTATTCATTGCACCTCATCCCCCAGCCCCTTCTCCTCAAGGAGAAGGGGAGCAGCACCGCGCCATGTAGATACTACTGATTAGTGCTATTCACCCCCTTTAGTGGGAGTTAGAGGGGGTGCATTGATGAGAAAGGGAATAGGAAGTGGGGCTTATAGTAGAGGGGCGTTTTGCATAAATCTGTTGATTGTTTGTGAAATCTCATCTATCGGATTTATTACCTGGTCATTGGTGAATCTGATTACCCGGATTCCAAATCTATCCAATTCAGCGGTATGGTTTCCATCATTTTCTTTTTGTTTTTCCAGCATATGAATACCTCCGTCTATCTCAATGACAAGGCATTGTTCATGACAATAGAAGTCCATACATAATCAGTAGTTTTACCAAGAAATACCATAATTTAAGTGAATTATTTACAATTAATACTTAACCCATTCCTCCCCTTCTCCTTGAGGAGAAGGGGGCTGGGGGTTGAGGTGCATTAAGAAGAGCGGGCTAATGCGACATTACTTAATCATAAAAACCGTTAAACGTGACCTTTGAAGGGAAAAAACAGGATCGTATAGATTATCTACGACCCCGGCCAGGGTCGTATCTTCTTAAGGCAATATACTAAAAACCAAATATTTCCTGAAGCTTACATTGGAGATCTGATCCTCGCAAATTTTTTGCAACAATTTTCCCCTCCTTATCAAGCAACAATGTAAATGGAATTGACCGTACTGCAAAAGCTTTGGCTGCTTCTGAATTCCATTTCTTCAAATCACTTACATGAACCCAACCAAGTTGATCATCTTTTATCGCTTTTACCCATCTATATCTATGCGTATCGAGCGAAACACCGTACACTTCGAAACCACTTTTATGATATTGATTATATAATTCCATAACCTTTGGGTTTTCTCTACGGCAAGGCCCGCACCAGGCAGCCCAGAAATCGACCAGAACGAATTTTCCTCTCAACGATGACAGGTTAATAATGTTCCCGGAAGTATCAGGTAATGAGATTTCAGGTGCAACCATTCCAATTTGAACAAACCGTTCTACCCCAACTGCATAATTCAATTCTTTCACATATTTATTTTCAGGGTACATCGAAAAAAGGGTATCATTAAGAGTAATAAATGTTTGAAGGTATTGTTTTATGTCAAGATTATTCACAAAAAACAAACAGGAAGGCGAATAGGGGTGAGTTTCGACAAATCCTTGAATAAAATCACTTTTTTGTTTACTCAAATCAGTCATTTTAGCCTCTACAGATGCAATCTCATCTCCGGCAACAGAATCATGCTTTAACTTCTGGTACTTCAAATAGAGTTTACTAATCCGTCTATCGTATGATCCAATTTCTTTAAATGATTCATAGAGAAGAGTTGAATTCGGAGAACCTGTAATTAATGGATCTTCAGCGATAGAAGAGGCTTTTGAGCTCACATCTATTTTTTCGCCAGGCAAAACAACCAGAACAAGGTAATTTGATGCATCTAATCTTAGTTTGAAAAAATCCAGCCCGGTAATAGTATGTTCAATTGAAAATTGTCCATCAGATGTAATTGCAGCGTGAGCAATTATTTTAGGTTTTGAGCTATAGTCTTCCAAAAAAATATCAGAATATGCAGAATCCATAACCAGGTTACCAGTGATGCTGAATTTATTTATTTGAGAAGATACGCAGAGAGGAAAAAGTATTTTCACTACAAATAAAAAAATAATACCATATCTATATTTCATCGATATCTATTTAATACAAATGATTTTTGACCTGGCAAATATACTTAAGAAAATATATTTTCCATTTTGTTGAAAAAAAAAACAACAGAACCGGTTAATAACTTGTTAATTTCTTACTTTTGAGGAATGGCCCGGAATACAAAAGGAATAAATGAAACGCGATCTAAAAAATTTACTAAGTCATCTATTAGTCAATCTTTTATGGATCAGGGAAAGCTCCCTCCCCAGGCAGTTGATCTGGAAGAAGCTGTACTCGGCGCATTGATGCTTGAGAAAGACGCTCTCACTGCGGTAATTGACATTCTTAAACCCGAAGCTTTCTATAAGGAAGCTCACCAGTTGATTTTTTCTGCTATTCAGCGGCTTTTCTCAAAAACCGAACCTATTGACATCTTGACTGTCACCAATGAATTAAAATCCAGTGGTGAGTTAGACATTGTCGGTGGTCCGTTTTATATTACTCAGCTCACCAACCGGGTTGCATCAGCCGCCAATGTTGAATTTCATGCCAGGATCATTTCACAAAAAAACATACAACGTGAATTAATCAGAATATCATCTGATATTATTAAAGATGCCTTTGAAGACACAACAGATGTATTTGAATTACTTGATAAAGCCGAAAGAAACTTATTTGATGTCAGTGAAAGCAACCTAAGAAGGAATTATGCTGATATGCGGTCGTTGGTTGGAGAGGCTGTTCGGGAGATTCAGGTAGCCAGAGAGCATGAAGAAGGGTTACGTGGTGTCCCTTCCGGCTTCACTGAACTGGACAGAGTCACTTCAGGATGGCAAAAATCCGACCTCATCATTCTTGCTTCAAGGCCTGGCATGGGAAAAACTGCTTTTGCACTTACCATTGCCCGTAATGTTGCGGTTGATTTTAAGAAACCCGTAGCATTTTTCTCGCTTGAGATGTCTTCTATTCAATTGGTTACAAGGCTTATTTCAAGCGAAACTCAGCTCCCTGTCGTTAAGTTGAGGAAAGGAAACCTGGAACCTCATGAGTGGGAACAACTAAACGCAAAAATCGAAAAATTAATTGAAGCTCCATTATTTATTGATGACACACCGGCTCTGACCATTTTCGAACTACGGGCAAAATGCCGGAGATTAAAAGCCCAACACAACATTGAGTTGATCATAGTTGACTACCTCCAATTAATGTCATCCCATATTGAGGGAAAAGGAAACAGAGAACAGGAGATTAGCCAGATATCCCGCTCTATGAAAAGTCTTGCAAAGGAATTGAACACACCCATTATTACCCTTTCACAGCTCAGCAGGGCTGTTGAAACAAGAGCTGGAACTAAAGAGCCAATTCTTTCCGACCTGCGGGAATCAGGTGCAATTGAACAGGATGCCGACCTGGTTCTTTTCATTTATCGACCCGAATATTATAAGCTTAATGAAGATAAGGAAGGCCGCTCCCTGGCTGGATTTGCTCAAGTTAATATTGCTAAGCACCGTAATGGAGCGCTAAAAAATATTTCACTCCGGTTTATCTCCCAATACGCTAAGTTTGTCGACTATGATGAAGATCAATATGGGGCTCCGCCAGTAAATTCTATTAATGATACGAGCCAAAAGTCTGCTACTTACACCCTCCAATCAAAAATGAATGATATGAAGGATGATGCATCACCATTTTAAACCTTTATGTCTTTTTCATATTACAAGGAGGCTATAAGCAACGATTCGTGTGGTTAAAAACAAAAAGCAGGGCATGAGAAAAACAGTAATGACATTCGTTTTTTTTATTTTCACACTCCATGGTTTCTCAGCATATTTACTGATCAATATGGATGAAACACAAAAAAACCATCTAAAAGCTTATGGTATAGCTTACTGGATTCTGCAGCAAGAGGTTGAGGTAGATTGGTTGCTAAATTATCGGGGAGGCAGTTTCATGTGTAAATATCACGAACTTATTGAGCAAGAGTGTTTAATACGCGGCGTGAGTTATCAAGTAATAGCCGACGTACAGTCCACCTCAATCTTGCAAGAAATTGCCGATCCTCAATTAAATATGGATGTGATTAAACTTCACAAAGCGCCGAAAGTGGCGATCTACTCCCCAAAAAACAAGCAACCATGGGATGATGCTGTTACGCTTGCCTTAACCTATGCAGAGATACCTTATGATGTTGTTTACGATGAGGAAGTGTTGGATGGTGTTTTGCCATTATATGACTGGTTACATTTGCATCATGAAGATTTCACAGGTCAATATGGAAAATTCTGGCGTTCGTTTAAAAATGTTGCATGGTATGAAGAAGATGTACGTATTTCAGAAGAAATTGCAAACAAACTTGGATTTGAAAAGGTATCGCAATGCAAATTAGCGGTAGCAAAAAAAATCAGAGATTTTGTTATTGGTGGTGGTTATCTGTTTGCTATGTGTTCCGCTCCGGATAGCTTTGATGTTGCATTATCAGCCGATGGCATAGATATTTGTGATGTAATGTTTGATGGTGACCCAATTGATCCGGATGCACAATCAAAACTTAACTACGAAAATTGTTTTGCTTTTTCAAACTTTTCACTGATCACAAACCCGTATGAATATGAAATTTCGTCTATTGACATGACAACAAAGCGCAGGGTAACTGAAAAAAGTGATTATTTTGCACTGTTTGAATTCTCAGCGAAATGGGATCCTGTACCAACCATGTTAACACAAAATCATTTACAAATTATTAAGGGTTTCATGGGGCAAACCACCAGTTTTGATAATAATTTCCTTAAGCCCAATGTATTGGTATTAGCAGAAAATAAAAGCCTTGGGGAAGCACGTTATATTCATGGAGAATTTGGTAACGGAACCTGGACATTTCTAAGCGGGCATGACCCTGAAGATTACAGGCATCTTGTTGGGGACCCACCTACAGACCTTAATCTGTACCCCAACTCTGCCGGATACCGATTGATATTGAACAATATTTTATTTCCTGCTGCAAAAAAGAAAAAGCGGAAAACCTAATCCATTATAAAATCAAAATCAACCTGATATCCGTCTCCGTCAATCAAAACTTTAGCATATTTATCACAATTGTCAGGGTCAGGAAACCCAAAATCAATAATTCCATCTCCAATGATATTAAAATCCCAGTCAATAACTATATAATTAAAAATACCATCCCTGATAAATTCACACGACGGTTCTTTTATTATAGGATATTCCGGGATGACATCAACAGCAAAACGCGTGCTGTCAGTTGCAGTTCCCGAAGCCAATGCCTGAAACATTAACATCTGTTGAAAATCATCCTTCCAGTCTACATACTCGACCATCTCAAATGAGATTGAATCTGTATTCGTACCTGAAATACTTTTTAATATATATGCGTCCTTAACCTCGAAAAGAAAAGAAAAAAATCCTTGATCATATCCTTTGTTAGTGATAAAATCACCTCCAAAAACCTGGTGCTCATCAACGCAATAGTCGTCAAATGAATACACTACTTCAGAGTTCAATGTAAGGAATTTATCAGATATAGTACCCCCAATTCGTCCGGTAATAGAATCCAGAGCCCGTATCGAATCGTATTCAATTATGAACTCTTTGGGGAAAGAGATTGTGTCAGCAGGGGTGAATGAAACAGTAGCGTTATTCCATTGATAAGTACCTGAAGGATACACAGCAAGCGAATCTTCAAATGTCCTTAATATCTCATCAACCCGGAAATATGCCTCAGAATAGATAAGATAAGCAAGCATAAAATCGTTCGTTGTTGTTTTAAAATCGTAATATTTGATAGGACCGGGTAAGTCGTCTTTCTGACACGTGGGAAAAACAATCATAATTACCAAAAAACTAATGAGAAGGAATTCTTTTTTCATCCGGATAGCTATTTTTCATAAATCAGAAAAGAATAAGGGTATGGATTTTTTTCATCAGGATCATTATCCTGACGGTCAACAAGCTTCCAAACTTCAAGATCAATTTCGGGGAAAAAAGTATCAGCCTCGAAAGAATGAAGGACTTTTGTGATATACAGTTTATTTGCAATGTTTAAAAATTGCCTGTAAACAGATCCTCCGCCAATGATGAAATTTTCTTTACCATCATCCATCTTTTCAATGGCATCATCAATCGAATAAGCCATAACACAACCATCAATCCGGTCGTTTGGGATATCAGAAATTACAATATTTCTTCTGTTTGGCAACGGCCGAAACGGCAAGGATTCAAATGTTTTTTTTCCCATTACCACTGTATGACCTGTGGTTAATTTTTTAAAGCGTTTCAAATCATCTGATAAGTGCCACAACAATTTATTATCTTTCCCAATGGCATTATTTTCAGCAATAGCCACGATGATTGATATATTCTTCATAAATTTTTAGTTTTCCTTATTCTCTGTTCGTTGTTCAAGCATTAAACAGAAATTTTACCTTTAATATGGGGATGAGCGCTATAATTCACGAGCTCAAAATCATTGTATTTAAAATCAAAAATATTATTCACCTCAGGATTTATTTTCATTTGGGGTAAAGGAAATGGTTCACGTGTTAACTGCAACTTCACCTGGTCAATATGGTTCAAATAAATATGAGCATCACCCAGGGTATGTATAAATTCATACGCTTTCAATCCTGTTACCTGGGCAATCATCATAGTGAGTATGGCATAGGAAGCAATATTAAACGGGATACCAAGAAAAATATCACAGCTTCTCTGGTAAAGCTGGCATGATAATTTACCTTCCGATACATAAAACTGGAACAGAATGTGGCATGGTGGCAAAGCCATCTGATCCAGTTCACCTACATTCCAGGCACTTACAATATGTCTCCGGGAAGATGGATTTTCTTTAATTGATTGAATGACATTTCTAATCTGATCAACCGAACCCCCTTTTGATGATGTCCACGACCTCCACTGATAGCCGTATATGTGCCCCAGATCGCCCTTTGAATCAGCCCATTCGTCCCAAATCGTTACCCGGTTATCGTTAAGGTATTTAATATTAGTATCGCCATTAAGAAACCAGAGCAATTCATGAATGATCGACCGGAGGTGCAACTTTTTGGTGGTTAAAAAAGGAAAGCCCTTCTCCAGGTTGAATCTCATCTGATATCCAAAAACGCTAATTGTTCCTGTTCCTGTGCGGTCATCTTTTCTAACACCGGTATCAATTACATGTTGCAGAAGATCCAGGTATTGTTTCATAATAATTGTAATTTGAAATCTACCCAAGTATGATCCCAACAAAGGTAGCAGATAAAAGGGAAGCTATGGTTCCACCTATAAGGGCTCTAAACCCAAGTTGTGATATCATTCTTCTTCTTCCAGGGGCAAGTGCACCAATACCACCCAATTGAATACCTATGGAACTAAAATTTGCAAATCCGCATAACATATAAGTTGCCATAATAACTGTTTTTTGATCGTGAAATGCGCCGGCGTCGAGATAATCTTTCATACTAATAAAAGCAATCATTTCATTCAGGATCGTTTTCTCTCCAAGAAGTTGCCCCATAAGTGTCATATCTTCACTACTAACACCCATAGCCCAGGTAAGAGGCGCAAGTGCATAACCTAAAACAAACTGCAGGCTTAAACTATCATATTGGCCGTTTGTCAGGTTTACAATAAGATTGTTTACTGTAGTCCAGTCACCAATTTTTAGAAAAATATAATTTAGCATTGCTATTAAAGCGATAAAAACAAGCAACATTGCGGCTACATTAGCAGCTAATTTTAACCCTTGTATTGTACCATTCGAAAGCGCTTCAAGAAAATTGGATCCGATTTTATCTTTTGATATCTTGATTTCACTTTCAATAGGTTCGGTTTGTGGAACAAGTATTTTTGCTGCAACCACGGCACCAGGTGCAGCCATAACAGAAGCACTAATAAGGTGTTTGGCAAAAAGCATCTGTTCATGGGGGTCCGTTCCTCCCAACAAACCAATATAAATCGCAAGCACCCCGCCAGCAATAGTTGCCATGCCTCCTACCATGACCAGCATCATTTCAGATTTGTTCATCCTGGGAAGGTATTCCTTGATGAGCAAAGGGGCTTCAGTTTGTCCGACAAAAATATTGCCACTTGCGGAAAGGCTTTCCGCGCCGGATATCCTCAAAACTTTTGTCAGAAACAAAGCCAAAACGTAAACAATTTTTTGGATGATCCCATAGTAAAATAAAATACTTGTCAATGCCGAAAAGAAAATGATTGTAGGAAGTATCTGGAAGGCAAAATTGATAAGAGATATTTCAACATTTCCGGTTACAAATGATTCAAACAGGAAATTACCTCCTATTTTTGAGAAGTCCAGAATTTTAATAAATGCCCTTCCAAGGAATTCAAAAACAGATTGCACCAAAGGAACTTTTAATACAGCAAATGCAATAACAACCTGGGTCAACAAACCAAAACCGACCAATCGCCAGGAAATAGCCCGGCGATTGGTGCTGAAAAGAAATGCAAGGCCTAAAATGACAATTATACCAAACAGCCCCCTGAGCAATGAAATAAATCTAAATTCCATCCCGTTCTCCAACTGAGTCCGGATCTGTTCTTCTTCAATAATAACTTCTTGAGCTTCATACACAGGGGAGCTCAAAGAGTCCTTTGTAGCGGTTAAATGCGTTAATGAATCATTAAGGATTTCGGTCTGAAGTTGGTTCTGTCCAGCAGCAATAATTGATTGGGATAAGAAAATTCCCAGAATCAGTGTAATCAAATAGTTCTTCTTCTTCATAATTAACTTATCTCTTCGGTTCGTCTTTTTATCTCGTCACGGATTAATGAAGCTTTCTCATATTCTTCTCGTAAAACAGCCTCCTGAAGCAAATCTTTCAATTCATCTTGCGAATACTCAGTGAAATCATTTTCATCGTAAATGTCGGTTGGTACAGGTTGCTTTTCTGTTTTTGTTTCTATTTTATCTTCATCCAAAACAAAGCTATTTTCCTTCATAACATTTTCATACGTATAGATCGGGCAAGGCAACCTTAAAGCCAACGCTATTGCGTCAGAAGAGCGTGAATCCAATTTTATGATATTTCCGTCGTGCTCACAAACCAGCAAAGCGTAATAAACACCTTCTGAAAACTTGTTAATTATTATTTCTTGAATATTGACATTAAACTTCAAGGCGAAATTTTTGAATAAATCATGAGTCATGGGCCTGGATGGTTTAATTTTCTCAAGTACCATAGCTATGGCTTGTGCTTCAATACCCCCAATAACAATTGGAAGTCTTCGTTTCCCTTCTACTTCCTTCAGAACCATAGCATATGAACCTGCCCGGGATTGACTAGCCGTCACTCCTGCTATTTCCAATCTAATTTTCTTCATCATGATAAGGTGCCGCGCAATTAATAATCATTCGACCGGATAAAAGTATTACTTTTTTCTCATTGTGACATTTTTTCATTAAGAATGTTTGTTTATTCAATCAAGATAAGGGTTAATAAATACATTTTTCTGTGAATAAAATCCTTATTGGTGTTTACAAATACTTTTTTACTTTTGTCCCCTCATTGTTTTTTAATTAACAAACAAAAATTTAACCACATGAAACGATTATTATTTCTTTTTGCAGCATTGCTGCTACCGGGATTTCTTTTTGCCAGTGAGGCTGATTTACCAATCCCCAGCATGAACGATAGCTTTTTCCCATCGATTGGGATGCATGGAGGAACACTATTAACTTACGGTTTTATCATCATTGCTATTGGTATACTGTTTGGAATTATTCAATTTGCCAGTATTAAAAAAATACCTGTACATAAAGCTATGTTGAATGTTTCAAACATTATTTACCAAACGTGTAAAACTTATTTGTTTCAGCAGGGGAAATTCCTGATAATATTATTTCTAATTATTGCTGTGATCATTTCATATTATTTTCTGGGATTAGCCCATCTCCAGGTACCAAAAGTGATGCTTATCTTATTTTGGACCATAATCGGTATTCTGGGATCATATAGTGTTGCATGGTTTGGCATCAGAATCAACACATTGGCCAACAGCAGGACAGCTTTTGCAGCCTTGAAGAAAAAACCTTTCAATGTTATGTCCATACCATTACAGTCAGGAATGAGTGTTGGGTTATTGCTTGTATGTGTTGAGTTATTAATGATGCTTATTATCCTTCTGTACGTGGATGGTGAAAGTGCAGGAGCTTGTTTTATCGGCTTTGCAATAGGTGAGTCGCTGGCTGCAAGTGCCTTAAGGGTAGCCGGTGGTATTTTTACGAAGATTGCAGACATTGGAGCAGACCTGATGAAAATTGTTTTTAAGTTACCGGAAGATGATCCTCGAAACCCGGGTGTTATAGCTGACTGTGTTGGTGATAATGCAGGTGACAGCGTTGGCCCTACAGCTGATGGTTTCGAAACTTATGGGGTTACGGGAGTTGCTTTGATTGCATTCATTGTGCTATCCATAAACTTCAATTCACTGGGAATCTTCCCTACCGAGGCGGCAGCTTTAACATTTCAAAGCACACTTATTGTCTGGATATTTGCTATGCGAATACTTATGATCGTTACATCTCTACTTTCTTATTACATTAATTATGTGATCTCAAAAGCCAGATTTGCCAATAAGGATTTTTTCAACTTTGAAACACCTTTATCCAATCTTGTGTGGATTACCTCAATCACTTCAATTATTGTTACATTCCTTGTTAGTTATTTGCTTATCGGCACGATCGACATTGCTGGTACTATTATTACAGGGCTTTGGTGGAAGTTATCCTTGATCATCAGTTGTGGCACACTGGCAGCGGCACTTATTCCGGAACTCACAAAAGCATTTACCAGTTCCAACTCACGACATGTAAATGAAATTGTAACCGCCTCCCGGGAAGGCGGAGCTTCACTAACGATTCTGGCGGGAATGGTTGCCGGTAATTTTGGCGCTTTCTGGAAAGGCATGGTTATGGCCGGCCTTATGGTTATCGCCTATTATACAAGCACTCTCGGGTTAGGGGAATTCATGATTTACCCATCTATCTTTGCCTTTGGATTGGTTGCCTTCGGATTTCTTGGGATGGGCCCTGTTACCATTGCAGTTGACAGTTACGGGCCGGTAACCGATAATGCCCAGTCTGTGTTCGAATTATCACAAATTGAACAAATTCCAGCAATTAAAGAAGATATTAAAAAAGATTTTGGGTTTGAGCCAAATTTTAAAACAGGGAAGCATAACCTTGAAGCTAATGACTCAGCCGGAAATACGTTTAAAGCCACGGCCAAACCAGTGCTAATTGGCACTGCGGTTATTGGAGCCACAACCATGGTTTTTTCAATTATTTTATTGCTCTCCAGGGCTGGTTTACTTCATATCGAACTTACCGACCCACAGGTAATTTTAGGATTTATCACTGGTGGGGCTGTGGTTTTCTGGTTCACAGGAGCTTCCATTCAAGCTGTGTCAACCGGAGCTTACCGGGCTGTGGAATTTATTAAGAAACATATTAATCTTGATAAAAAAGTGGCTGATGTTGAAGCTACGAAAGATGTTGTATTAATCTGTACAAAATATGCCCAAAAAGGGATGTGGAATATCTTTGCTGTTATATTTTCACTAACCCTGGCTTTCGCTTTTCTTGACCCTAATTTCTTTGTTTCTTATCTGATTTCCGTTGCTGTATTTGGTCTATTTCAGGCTATTTACATGGCTGATGCCGGTGGGGCATGGGATAATGCAAAGAAAGTAGTTGAAGTTGATCTCAAAGAGAGTGGCACCCCTCTTCATGAAGCCACCGTTATTGGCGATACGGTTGGAGATCCATACAAAGATACCTCTTCTGTATCGTTAAATCCGATCATTAAATTCTCAACCCTTTTCGGTTTGCTTGCAGCAGAAATTTCTATTGAAATGATCCTTAGTGGCCATCAAGGGATAGCCATGTGGCTTGGTTTGGCATTTCTACTTGTTGGGCTGCTCTTTGTCTACCGGTCGTTCTTTGGGATGAGGATTAAAAGCACAAAAAAGAAACCTAAATCCTTAATTAAAAAAATGGCCTGGTTCTTAGAAGGTTAATTATTTGAATAAAGTGAGGTGTCATCCCTTACTTAAGGATGACATCCTTTTTTTTAAAAAAATCTTTATCGATGCTCTCAAACAATTTTATCAAGAGGCACAATGGGCCTCGCTGTACAGATATTGAAAAAATGCTGTCCCGAATTGGTGTTTCTACAATTGATGAACTGATCGAAAAAACTATACCTGACAATATCAGGCTAGAAAAGCCACTAAACCTTCCAAAAGGGATGAACGAGTATCAGTACCTCAATCACCTAAAAGAGATTGCCTCGAAAAACCAGATATTCAAATCATTCATCGGGTTGGGGTATTACAATTCACTCACTCCCGGAGTAATCCAAAGAAATATACTTGAAAATCCGGGCTGGTACACATCGTACACACCTTACCAGGCAGAAATATCTCAAGGGCGCCTTGAAGCGTTACTTAATTTCCAAACGGTGATTTCTGACCTAACAGGGATGCCGCTGTCAAATTGTTCACTTCTTGATGAAGGAACTGCTGCTGCAGAAGCAATGATCATGGCATTTAACGCCAGGCCAAGGGCAAAAGTAAAGGGTGGTGTAAAAAAATTCTTCGTTTCTGAAGAACTGTTTCCTCAATCAATTGCTGTTCTTCAAACACGTTCTGAGCCGTTAGGCATTGAACTTATTATGGGTGATCATAATACATTTACGTTTGACGATCAATTCTTTGGTTGTATAATTCAATATCCTACCGCAAAAGGGCAGATTTATGATTATGCATCATTTGTTGAACAAGCACATTCAGTGGGCGCACTTGTGGCGGTGGCAGCCGACATCATGAGCCTCGCTATGTTAAAACCACCAGCTGAATGGGGTGCAGATATTGTGGTTGGATCCTCCCAACGATTTGGCATTCCTATGGGCTATGGCGGACCACATGCTGGATTTCTGGCAAGCAGTGAAGATTATAAAAGATATATTCCAGGGCGAATTATCGGAATTTCGCTTGATGCCAAAGGAAATAAGGCCCTGCGAATGGCTCTGCAAACACGTGAACAACATATTAAACGGGAAAGAGCTACCTCAAATATTTGCACAGCACAGGCCCTTCTCGCCTCAATGGCAGGGATGTATGCTGTTTATCATGGCCCGGAAGGTATTAAAGAGATCGCCAGAGAAATAAATATTTTGGCCGGAGTATTGGCCTCTGAAGTGCAAAAATATGGATACAAACAGTTAAACAAATATTTCTTCGACACAGTGCAGATAGAAGTCCCGGAAAACGTTTCTGTTGAAAAAATTAAAAAACTAGCGCTGGAAAACAGAATGAATTTCTGGTACATCAATGACCGGGAGGTAGGGATCAGTATCGATGAGACCACCGAGCTTGCAGATATAAACCTTATTCTGAGCATTTTTGCTAAAGCTAATTCTATTGATTTCACTGACTTTATTTGTCATTATGACGAATGCGAGAAAATAAAAACAATTCCTGCTTACCTGGAAAGAAGTTCCTTATTCTTATTGCACCCTGTGTTCAACACCTATCATTCTGAAACAGATATGATGAGGTACCTTAAAGTTCTTGAGAATAAAGACCTTGCTTTGAACAGGACTATGATACCATTGGGTTCATGTACTATGAAGCTGAATGCTGCCGCTGAACTGTTTTCGTTAAGTTGGCCTGAGTTTGGGGAGATCCACCCCTTTGTACCGGTTGATCAGGCTGAAGGGTATGCCATTCTTATCAAAGAAATGGAAAATATTTTTTGCGAGATAACCGGATTTGCAGGAATGTCGTTCCAGCCTAATTCAGGTGCCGCCGGTGAATATGCCGGCCTTCTGG
>JAGLWB010000201.1 GCA_023133655.1 Bacteroidales bacterium | reverse complement strand
CGATTTTTAAACACAATATTTATAATATTTAAAAGAAAATGCAGGCGGTAATCTTAGCTGGAGGAAAAGGAATAAGGTTGAAACCATATACCGAGAATGTACCCAAGCCTATGCTGACAATAATGGGCTACCCCGTTTTGGAAATAATCATCAGGCAACTACAACAGGAAGGGTTTCGTGAGGTTGTAATAGCTGTAAACCACCTGAAGCAAAAAATCCAGGCCTATTTTGAAAATGGGGGAAAATGGGATATTAAGATTTCATATTCAGAAGAAAGTGAGCCATTAGGGACAGCCGGGCCTTTGAAAAAGATAAAAAACCTCCATGATGATTTCCTGGTGGTAAATGGAGACATCCTTACAGATTTGCACTTTAGTGATTTCTTCCATCTTCATAAAAAAAATAGACCCTTATGCACGGTTGCATCCTATGCTATGCCTTTTAATATAGATTTTGGTGTTTTAAAAATAGATCAAAACAATGAATTGACAGATTATCTTGAAAAGCCCCGGTTCAATTATGATATTAGCATGGGGGTTTATGGCGTTAACAAAAATATTCTTGATTATATCCCTTCGGGTGAAAGCTTTGATATGCCACATCTGATAAACAAGCTGACCGGGGATAATAAAAAAGTAACAGCTTACCCTCACAAAGGGCATTGGTTTGATATTGGATCATCAAATGATTACAAACAAGCTGAGAATACATTTAAACAGCATAAGTCAGATTTTTTAGATTACATATAGAGAATGAAAATTGTTATTACCGGCAGTTCCGGGTTTGTGGGGGGGCACTTTGTGGATAAGTGTTTCGGGCTTGGCTACGAGGTTTTCCCTGTTGATATCAAGGAAGGATTTGATATGACCAACTGGAATCAAGTCCGCACCATTGATCAATTTGATCTGTTGGTACACCTGGCAGCAAAATTATTTTCACATGATGGTTCATTCAATTCTCACGATTTATATTTAACGAACATTGTAAGCACATTAAATGCATTGGAATTGTGTAAAATTCGCAATGCAAAGATGATTTTTATCAGTTCTTATGTATATGGGCTCCCCAAAAACCTTCCAATCAGGGAGGATCATCCTGCATCATCCTTCAATCCTTATACTGAGAGTAAAATAATTGGAGAACGTTTGTGTTTGAAGTACAACCAGTACCATGGCTTGCCAATTTCTATTATCAGGCCGTTTAACCTGTATGGAAAGGGTTTGAATGAGGAGCTATTGATCCCTACGGTGATCAGAGGGGCAAAAAAGGGCAAGATAATAGTGGATGACCAACGGCCCAAAAGAGATTATTTGTATATCAGTGATTTTGTGGATTTGCTGTCCGGGTTATCTGTTTATGATCAGGCAGGTTGTGAGATTTTTAATGCAGGATCAGGAGTTAGTTATTCAGTGGAGAAAGTAATAGAGACAGTATGCTCTATGTATGATCATGAAATAGAGGTTCATTCAAGAAACAGGCAGCGGGAAAACGAAATTTTTGAAACACGGGCTGACATATCCAAAGCTATGAAATTAATAAACTGGAAACCGGCGGTTTCTCTTGTTGAAGGATTGGGGCTTATGATTAATGAGACTAAATTTTCAAGAGCGAAGTGAATTGAAAATTCTAAGTCGAATTGAATCAGGTTTTTGCTTTCGCCGGAATGCCATGTTTGCAATCTGCACTTATATGTAAATTGGTATTGGAGGGGCTGTTTTTCTGGCTATACAAATTACTACCATCCAAGAAAGATAAGCTCTCTCCCGGGCTCTCCTGGCTTATGGATGGGTATTATTGGGTTCGAACTACTATTCCAAAACAAATCAACTCCCACAGTACCATCCTGAAAAGGGCGCATGGTATATTAGCACTAATTTATCAGGTAATATTTAAATCACCGTCACTTTCTTTGTT
>JAGLWB010000200.1 GCA_023133655.1 Bacteroidales bacterium | reverse complement strand
GAATTATTAAAACAGTATAAGTTGAAGTAGAAAATATGAGTTTTGGGTTTGAAGTTAACCCGAACTCGAAACTAAAAACCCGAAACATGAAATATAAAAATCATGGATAAAAGAGAAGACTTTTTAAAGAAGATTCGTGAAACTTTCAGGATTGAAGCCGAAGAAAATATCAGGAGTATGACTTCTACTCTTATTGAGCTTGAAAAGAATCCTTCCGAATCCCGGAAAACAGAACTCATTGAAATCATCTTCCGGCAAGCTCACAGTCTGAAGGGTGCTTCCCGTGCAGTTAACATAATGGAAATAGAATCTGTCTGCCAGTCTCTTGAAAGTGTTTTTTCTGCCGTGAAAAACAAAATAATAGAACTTATTCCGGAAACTTTTAATGTTTTACACCAGGCAGTTGATATTCTTAATGAGGTATTATTATCTCCTGATGTACAAGTCGATGCAGAATTGAAAGATCGGGTTCTGAATATTTCGTTGAGGCTTTCCGAAATTGAAGCAGGAAAACCTGGAGAAACTAAAATTTCAAAACCTGAAGTTGAACAGGAAACCACACCTCCGCCTAAGCCGGTTCTGGAAAAAGATGAAGAGAAAAAAAAGCCAGAACCTGTTCCGCAAAAAGAAACGGTAAAAACTACTTCAATAAAAGACAAAAAAAAAGCTCCTAAAGTTAAAACTCCTTCTTCAGAAACTATCAGGATATCTGTTGAAAAACTGGATGACCTTTTATATCAGGTAGAAGAAATGCTTTCGTTAAAACTTACAACTATTCAAAGAACTGAAGATTTACGAAATATTATCCAAAAACTGAATACATGGAATAAGGAGTCTACAGTAGTTTATCCGATTGTCAGAAACATCCGGCAAGCTCTGGAAAGAAAACAACAAAATGAAAAACTCAGTCAGGAAGAACAGAATAATACTAAAATTATAAGGTTTTTCGATTGGGCAAATTCCCATATAAAAACACTGGAAGACGACCTAATTGATTTAAGAAAATTCTCAGACCAGGAATCTTATTCAACAGGTGCAAAGATTGAAACTCTTATGGAAGATGTAAAAAAAATATTATCCGTTCCTTTCTCATCTCTTTTGGGTGTCTTTCCCAAAGCTGTACGGGATCTGTCACATGATAAAGGAAAGGAGATAGATTTTACAGTTCATGGGGATGATACTGAAATTGACCGTAGAATTTTGGAAGAAATACATAGTCCGTTTCTTCATATTATCAGGAATTGTATTGATTACGGTATTGAAAAACCGGAAGTACGTCTGGCCAGGAATAAACCTGCAAAGGGGAAAATTACTTTTGATATTGAGCGATTGGAAAATAATAAGGTTGAGATAATAATTTCGGATGATGGCGCCGGGATAAACTTTAAAAAATTGAGAAAATTATATATTGAAGGTGAGAAAATTACAGATGAAGAAGTTGATAAGATTTCTGAAAAGGAATTATTGAATTACATTTTCAAATCAGGCGTTTCTACCAGCGATATAGTTACTGATATTTCCGGCAGAGGTTTGGGGATGGCAATTGTTCAGGAAAAAATAGAACAACTTGGTGGTTCAGTATCTGTTGAGTCTGCAAAAGATAAGGGAACAAATTTCAGGATACAACTACCTTTGTCACTGGTAACGTTTCGGGGAGTTTTAATACGTATTGCAGATAAGGAGTTTGTATTTCCTACTTCAAAAGTAAATCGGGTATTGAGAATAAAAAAAGATAAAGTAAAAACAGTTGAAAATAAAGCTACAATCCCGTTTGACGGAAAGGTAATTCCATTTGTTAACCTGAGTGATATACTGGAAATACCATCCAAAATATTTGACCCGGATCATATACCGGTTTTAGTTTTTGGTTCAAATAACAAGCAGATTGGATTCAGGATTGATGAAATATTAAATGAGCAGGAAGTGCTGGTGAAGAATTTCAATAAACATCTTGTGAGAGTTAGAAATATTTCCGGAGCTACTATTCTTGGTTCCGGAAAGGTTGTTCCAATATTAAACATCTCCGATTTGTTGAAATCTGCTTTAAAAGATACGGCTCCGGTTATCAGTCCGGAAGAAACGTATGCTGAAGAAAAAGAAAAAACAATTCTCGTTGTAGAGGATTCGATCACATCAAGGATGCTTTTAAGAAACATACTGGAAACTGCCGGGTATAAGGTTATCACTGCGATTGACGGAGTTGATGGTTTTACAAAATTAAATAAAGGCATGTTCAATGCTGTTGTATCTGATGTTGATATGCCGAGAATGAACGGCTTTGACCTTACTGTAAAAATCCGGTCGGACAAAACTCTTTCTGAAATGCCAATTGTCCTGGTTACCGCTCTTTCGAAAAAAGAAGACAGGGAGCGTGGTATTGAAGTTGGAGCTAATGCCTATATAGTTAAAAGCAGTTTTGACCAAAGTAATTTGTTAGAGATTTTGGAAAGATTGATATGAAGATGTTGTCATTAAGTCATTAAGTCATTGGGTCATTGTTCATTAATATATGGAGTTTAAATTATGAAATTAGAAGAATTAAAAGTTTATCATGAATCAATGGAAATAGCAGAGGATATCTGGCAAATTGTAATTGATTGGGATTATTTTGCTAAAGATACAATTGGCAAACAACTAGTAAAAACGATTAATTCGGTCGCTGCTAATTTATCAGAGGGATTTGGTAGATATCATTATAAAGAAAATAAAAATTTCTGTTATTATTCCAGAGGATCGTTATATGAATCAAAAACATGGCTAACAAAAGCCCGAAACAGGAAATTAATTTCAGAAAAGAAATATGATTCATTATTAATATTCATTGATAAAATCGCTATCAAATTAAACAATTATATTAACTCGATTGGCAAAAAATCATCAAACTAAAATTAATGACCATCAATGACATTTTTAAGTAATAAATAGAAAAATTATGGTTAAAGTACTGATAGTTGATGATTCAAGGGTAGTAAGCGAGTATTTGGAATACATTCTTGGTACTGATCCGCAAATTCAGGTTATTGGAAACGTAAGTGATGGAATGCAGGCAATTGAATTCCTGAAGAGGAATAAACCTGATATTATTACAATGGATATTGATATGCCTGTTATGAACGGGCTTGAAGCAACACGAAGAATTATGTCAAGCATACCTGTGCCTATAATTGTTGTAACCGGAAGCAGGAATGCCCGTGAAGTTCAAATAACAATGGAAGCTTTAGCTGCAGGCGCTCTCTCTATTATTAAAAAGCCGGTAGGCATAGGTCATCCCAAAGAAGAAGAACGAAGTGAGAAACTGTTAACAATGGTAAAAATATTGGCTAAGGTTAAGGTAATAACCCGAAGACCACAGCCGATTAGAAAACCTGAACAAAAACCTGTATCTCTTAAACCGAAACCATCTATAGTAGATTTCAATAATAAGAAGATCATTGCAATAGGCGTTTCTTCCGGTGGTCCACCGGTGCTTCAGGAAATATTTTCAAAAATTACAGAAAATTTTCCCTTTCCGATTTTAGTTGTTCAGCACATAACCGAAGGTTTTCTGGAAGGCATGGTAAACTGGCTTAGCCGTACAGTAATGATTCCCATTCGCATTGCCACTGCAGATGAAACAATTTTACCCGGCCATATCTACTTTGCACCGGATAAATATCAGATGGGAGTGAATAGTACGGGTAAGATTAAACTCAGTAATTGTATTAATAAAAAAGGTTTATGTCCGTCAGTAGCACATCTTTTTAATAGTATTGCAGTGGAATATAAAAAGCATTCCATATCAATAATACTTACCGGGATGGGCGAAGATGGAGCAAAAGAATTGAAAATACTCCGGGATGCAGGTTCTATTACCGTTGCCCAGGATAAAGAAAGCTCCCTGGTTCATGGAATGCCTGGTGTAGCTATAAAATTAGGAGCTGCTGATTATGTTCTAAACTCAGAGGAAATTACTGATATTCTAAAAGAAATAGAGAGGTATTGTTTGAATAATTAGAAATGAGTTGCGGATTACGAGTTACAAGTTGACCCGAAACCCAAAACCCGAAACACAATGCAATCATGAAAAAAACCATCAAAATTTTAATCGTTGAGGATAGCAAAACTCAAGCTGAAGAATTAAAGTATTTTTTAGAAACAAATAACTACAAGGTTCAACATGCTAATGATGGCGAAGAAGCTCTTGCCTTATTAGAACAAGAGATTCCTGACATTATTATCAGCGATGTGGTTATGCCCAAAATAGGCGGATACGAACTTTGTAAGCGTACCAAATCTCATGAGAATTTTAGAATAATTCCGGTAATCCTTATGACATCTCTTTCAGGACCTGAAGAAATATTCAAGAGTTTAGCTTGTGGAGCAGACAGCTTTGTTACAAAACCATATAGTGAAGATTTTCTTATCTCAAAAGTTAAGGATATTATTCGTAGTATAGAAAGCAGAAAAGATCAAATTACTGAATCCAGTTTTGAAATTGTCTTTGGTGATCAAAAGTACGTAATTGGTTCAACCCGTCTGCAAATAGTTGATCTTCTTCTTTCTACTAACGAAAATGCAGTTTTAAAAAGCAGGGAGCTTGATGAAACAAATAAAGAGCTTGTGTTGACCCAGCATAAGTTAAATAAATTAAACGAAAACCTTGAAGAAGAAGTTAAAGCACGTACACAAAGGATTGTACACTTAAACGCGGTTCTTCGTGCCATTCGCAATGTTAATCAGCTTCTTGTAAAAGAAAAAAACCGCGAAATCCTGATTAAAAAAGCATGTAAAAATTTCGTTAAAACCCGGGAGTTTCATAGTGCATGGATCGCCATTTTTGATGATGAGGGTAATATCATTGATTTTGCCGGAGAAGGTGGTAATATTGATATTGCAAAACCGGATGAAAAATTTTTACGCGATTATATTCCTCATTGCTTCAACGAAGCGCTTAAGACCGATGACATTGTTTTAATAGAAAATATGGAATCAGACTGCAAGGACTGTCCCTGGTTAAAACTGCACAAAGAGGGTAAGAGTGGTAGTATGGTATTGAACCTGAAATATGGAGAAAAAAATTATGGAATATTAAATATTTCATTACCTGCTCGTTATATTTCTGATAAAGAAGAACAATCTCTTTTTAAGGAAGTAGCCGGAGATATTGCTTTTGCACTATACAGCATTGAATTGGAAGAAAAGCGTAAGCAGGCAGAAGAGGAACTAAAAATATACCAGGATCATCTTGAGGTTTTAGTTAAGGAACGAACTCAGGAAGTCCAAAAACTTTCTAAAGCCGTAGAACAAAGCCCATCATCAATTATCATCACCGACCGTAAAAGAAAGATAGAATATGTTAACCCGGCATTTACATTATGTACCGGTTATATGCATGAGGAGGTAATCGGCAAGGATACCATGATTTTAGAAGCTAGTATCACACCCCGTTCTTTTTTTATAAATGTTTGGCGTAGGGTCTTATCAGGTAAAGTTTGGCAAGGGGAATTTCAGAATAAAAAGAAAAACGGGGAATTATACTGGGAACTTGCCACCATTTCACCAATACTAAATGAGCAGAATGAAATTACCAACTTTACGGTAATCAAAGATGACATTACAGGTCGAAAAGTAATTGAAACCCAATTGGAAATAGCCAGGAAAACAGCAGAAGCAGCAACTGCAGCTAAAAGTGATTTCCTTGCAAGAATGAGTCATGAAATAAGGACTCCTTTAAATGCCATTATCGGTATGACACATCTGACTTTACAGACAGAACTTAATAATAAGCAGCGGGATAATCTGAATAAAGTACATTCGTCTGGTCAATCACTGCTGGGTATCATTAATGATATACTTGATTTCTCCAAGATCGAAGCCGGAAAGCTCGATCTGGAACATTCAGAATTTGACATGGAGAAGGTCTTTCAGGATTTTTCCAATGTAATTACTTATAAAGCTCATGAAAAAGGACTTGAGATGGTAATTGGCTTGCCCCGCAGCGTACCTCATATGTTGATCGGAGATCCACTGAGATTAAGCCAGATCATGATCAACCTGGCCAACAATGCAATCAAGTTTACTAAGGATGGTGAAATTATAATTCAGGCAGAGCTTGAAGAAAAGAAAAAAGGCAAAGTAAAAATACTGTTCAGTGTTAAAGACACCGGAATTGGTCTTACAAAGGCGCAGGCAGGCCGGCTGTTTCAATCCTTTTCGCAAGCCGATGTTTCAACCACAAGGAAATATGGTGGCACAGGACTTGGATTATCTATATGCAAAAGTCTTACAGAAATGATGGAAGGAGATATCTGGGTGGAAAGTAAAAAAGGACAAGGATGTTCATTTTTCTTTACAGCCTGGTTTTGCTTGGGAGAAAAACAGAAAACCAAAAAATTCATACCGGCTGTTGATCTGCGGGGCATGAAGGTATTGGTATGCGATGATAATGAAACTGCCTGCGATATACTAAAAGAAGCACTGGAAGCTTTCACATTTAAGGTTACAACAGTTCGATCAGGGAAGGATGCAATCATTGAACTTGAAAAAAGTACAGATGAACCCTATGAGCTGGTACTGATGGATTGGAATATGCCTGAGATGGATGGTTTACAGACTGCAGAATTAATTAAGTCGAACAAAAAGATTGCAGCACCACCCACAATTATTATGGTTACTGCATATAACAGGGAGGAGGTCCTGTCTAAAGCAGACAAAATTGGCATAGCTGCAACCCTCATTAAGCCGGTAAGTTATTCAACACTTTTCGATACCATTATGGAGGTATTCGGGAAAGAAGTTGAAAGAGAACATATTGAACGTGAAACCGGTGTAATTACCGAAGATCTTTTATCAAAATTGCAGGGAGCCCTGGTTCTTCTGGTTGAAGACAATGAAGTAAACAAGGATGTGGCTGTGGGCATGCTCGAAGCAGCAGGTATTCAGGCAGAAATTGCCAATAACGGGAAGGAAGCTGTT
>JAGLWB010000020.1 GCA_023133655.1 Bacteroidales bacterium | reverse complement strand
AAGCCGACTGGGGTTTTTCCTGCCTGATTGATGGAACAGAAAAAACCATATTATTTGACACTGGCACGAACCCCAATATCCTCTGGCACAATATTAAAACCATGGATGTGGATGTGGATCAAATAGACATCATTGTGATCTCACATAATCATGGAGATCATACTGGGGGGCTTTTTTCAATACTTGATGAAAATTCAGATGTTGAGGTGGTAATATTGAAGTCATTTCCGAGTGAATTTAAGGATAGAATTAGGAATACAGGTGCAAAAGTTGTTGAAGTTGACTCGGCAATGGAACTTTGTAAAGATGTCCTGACCACCGGTCAGATGGGTGCCAGAATTAAGGAGCAATCGCTCATTGTAGATACAAAAAACGGCTTAGTAATCATCACCGGTTGTTCACATCAGGGTATCATTAACATTTTGCGCAGATCGAAAGAGATAACTGATAAACCAATTTTTATGGTCTTTGGTGGTTTTCATATGCTCAACTATACTGATAAAGAAATTAGTAACGTTATCGCTCAGTTCAAGAAATATGGTGTAAAATACTGTAGTCCAACACATTGCTCAGGCAGAAAAACCATTACAATGTTTGAAGAAATTTATGGAGAAAACATGATCAGGATGGGAACCGGGCGAGTGCTAAAATTTGAGATGCAATAGTGTGGGTTAAGCCACGGAAAGCTAAATCAAATTTTTTCCTTCCAGGTTATTATAAAAAAGCTGCTTATACGTTTCTCCAATTGGTATGCTAGAAAACAACCCACGACTTCAGTCGTGGGATAGAGGATCATAACCAAAAACTTATACCATGAAAAAAACAAAATCACTTGAATCAATAAAAACAGCTCTGATCTGCATCACTGTAGCTATTTTTCTCAATACCAATACATTAGCACAACCTGTCGACAACAGAGTGGTTATTGGTGAAAAAGTTACTTTCAAATCAAATATACTTGATGAAAACCGGACCATTCTGGTTTATCTTCCTCAAAGTTATAACCAAACTGATTTTTGTTATCCGGTTATGTATTTATTAGATGGAGGATTTCATTTTCATCATACTTCAGGCATTGTAGGATTTATGTCGCGTGCGGGAATCATCCCTGAGATGATCGTAATTGGCATAACAAATGTTGACAGGAACAGGGATTTTTCACCTACTCGCACCGAACAAATTCCAACATCAGGAGGAGCTGAAAAATTCCTCTCTTTTCTGTCAGACGAGCTGATCCCTTTTGTTGACCGAAATTACCGGACCCTCCCTTATGAAATCCTGGTGGGGCATTCGTTTGGCGGAACGTTCGCAACGTACACATTATTAAACAGACCGGAAACCTTCAATGCCTATATTGCCATTAGTCCTTACCTTCAATATGATGATGCCGATTTGGTAAAAAAAACAAAAATCCATTACTATTGATTAATAGAGCTTCAACAGCCCTGTCCTTTAGGGCAAGAAAAGATTATAGTCCATTTACGTCCTTTTCAAAATATCTACAGATTCGAATGTATTATAATATTCTTTACTGCTGCAGGAATTCTTAATCAAGAATAAAAATCAGAAATATTAATCAGGAATAACCAATAACAAATAAGAAATCAGAAAGTCTTGTTTGTATTTTGGGTGTTCCATTGCATAAAACAGGAGGATTTAGTATCCCACCATCATTTTCAAAGTCCTTACGACATCATCAGTAGTCAATTTATATATATACGGACCAGGTTTTAAAATTGCTGTATTCAGGTTAATCTCGTACATGCCGGGCAGAAGCTTATTGTCGACAAGTACGGCGGTCCTGACACCATTCATGTCAAAAAGCTCAAGCTTTACCGGAGTATCATGCGGAATGTAAAACTGTATGGTTGTGCTGCCAAGACACGGATTCGGGAAATTTTGATACAATTTGACATCAGAGGAATAATCCAGGTCATCCTCTATTCCGAGATAGTAATCATACTCATTAATGTCCTCAACCGATCCCTGATCATCAATATAAAAGCTACGCAACACAAGGTTCATGTATCGGTTTCCAAAAATGATCCCATTTTTCGGCTCAAATGGCGCATTTGTTGGCAACATCACATACTCCTGACTCAGAATCATCAAGGTATCCTTTCCAATAAACGAAATATCCAGATCAGCTACCTGCTTTGTCGTATCACAAACAAATTCATTTGCAGCAATATGATTCCATTGGCTGTACGGATAATTAAGATCGCCAACAAACAGGTCAACCTGGGATATTCTGGTTTCAACAGTTTTTTTGACGAAGTGCTCAACCTTTAAAGCCACCACTGTATTGCCCTCTTTGCCAACTGTTATCTCCGGAAGTTGAAGATGATTTAGTGAGTCTGTTATCAGCACGATGGGCGATGCATTACTCCATTGATCCTGAACAGGGTCCCAGGGAAGCAGCGACAATGTTTCATAGCGATGAATTGCTGAATCCTTAACAAAAGTGGTTAACACAATTGCTCCCAGTCCATTGTTAAAAGCGATATCCATGTAATTGAGATAATTGTTATCAACCTGTGTGAATAGTACAGTAGGCTGTGTCCACTCCGTTTCATTAAAGGAAGCTGTCATAATACGCTTTCCCAGCGTATTTTCCTGGTCGTTATTCATCCAAACCATCACAGCCATATCCTCCTTTGGAGATGCAATTTCCAGGAAGGTCTCTATACCTTCTATTTCTGCCACTATTGCAGGTGTAGATACCGTCCATGTATCATTCTGTTTTTCAAGCAGTACATACCAGATATCAGATTTATGCGTCTCTAAAACCACCACCTGCCAAACGATCAAAGCGCGGTTATCAGAAATTGGTATTACTTCAGGGTTTCCTTCAGTTCTGCCGGAAGTAATAGTAGCAGTATCATCATCAAGCATAGCGAGCTTCTGTAAAGTACCATTTTCCAGGTCATAACATGTAAACCAGATATCCTGGGCCAGGACAAAATCTTTAATAACATTAGATGATTTTACCTCCAGAATGGATTCATTAGTATGACGTGTTTGTGTCCATGTTGTAATCAGTGTATTATTATTCACTATAGCAGAAGAAGGGTGATTTATTGCATGATTATTGTTTTCTAAAGTTATTTTTTTTGAAAACTTCCCTGTTGAATCATTGATAAATCTTGCGGCAGTGTTCCTTTCTCCATATGAATCACCCCTTTCAATCCACGTAAACATTTTATAGTTATCTGAGCAGACTATTGACTGCTCCGGATAGGCCATCGGCATCTTAGAATACCCGCTAACAGGTATGATATCTTTGCCCAGTTCAGGCCAGGAAGAATTGGCAGAAATACTTTTTACAAACAAATCATTTTTTTCCTGAGGCGGAAAACACTTCGACATATCGTCGCCCCAGAGCGTAGTTGAGTAAAACAACTTTGGGCCCCAGATTGTTTTTTCATACCAGCCCCATAATACCTTAATTACAAATTTACCATATACATCGAACCCGACCGAGCTTAAGGGCCTTTTTTCTAATTTGGGTATTGTCACATAAGAATGTCCAAAACCCATAGGAAGATAAAGGTCAACATCAAAATCCCCTTCAACAAGTCCGTCCAGAAATGTCATGCCAACCTCAAAGTCTACACCAAGTGTAAGTGAATAAAAATGATAGGAAGCACTATTTTGATATGCCTGTGTATGGTCAGGGTTGGCATCTATTTCAAGATCTCCTGTTGAACCCCAATGCCCTGTATTTGTATCAATGGTCAGGTGTAACCTGGAAGAATAATCCAGCTCACCTGAAAATGAAATTCCAAATGTAGGAGCAAAAATCGGGTCCTCCACTTCAGAAACCAGGTTCAATAATTCTTCTGCTTTTTCAGTAATTTTATCACAGTCAAAAGAATACGATGCCCCCCCTCCAACGGAAAAATTCTGGCTGGCAAACAGGTCATTTTTATCATCCAGGTAATATGAATCTGTTTCGCTGGCATGAAAATCAAAAAATAAATTATCAGTAGCATCCGCTCCTAGATTAAGAACATTCTGTGAAAAAATGGGTGGTTCGTCCAATTTGAGTTTATAATCTGCTTTTGTATAACGCAGAAAGACTTTAGAAGAAGGTGCATCTATATGGCTACCGCTTCCGCCTAAAAACGGAACCCAGTCAGGAATAGTTAAGTCAACCTTAATATCACTGGCATTAACCTTTCCAAAGGATGTTTTTACTGAAAAGACTACACTGTCGTTACCATATTCATGAATATCCGAAAAATCATTGTCAGGAATAAAATCAAACCACCGGGGCCTTGTTTTATGGATGTGGATCTTGAACGGGCCTTCTGTTAAAGCAAGGAATTCATCCTGTCCGAGATAATACTCAATCTTCAACAAAGTTATTGGAGGTGAAAGGATTGCCATATTATAAGTTATATGCCAGGTAGTATCATTTATTTTTACTGCATTTTTTGTTGCAATCTCGTTATTTTCATCATCATAAAATATGCCTGTAACCCTGTGAAGGTCAGAGAGTATCTCGGTTGTAATAACAAATGTATTTTCACATTCCATAGTTCCGGGAGCTATCGCCTGGCTGAAGGGGCCGAAATTTCCGGTTACTTTTGGTGCCAACATGGGGTTTATATATATTGGGATTGAAAAGGTGTTTGTGATATGTTCAGTGTTATCGTTGGTGTGATAACCTTGTTCGATACTCAGATAACTACCCGGAGGCGCATCACCCATGTCAATTGTTAAGCCACCCTCGTAGCCACCTCCAGTAAAGGGGTAAACATTTTGGCTAATAATTTCGTGTTCGGGCGACAGGAAAAGGTATTTAACAAAATTATCCATCCAGTCGGGCTGGCCCTGTTGATTATAATCCGTTTGAAAGTTAAAGGTATTATATAACTGAGTACCCTCGTTAAATGAGCCAAGCCCTTTAGTGAGGTCATAAGCAAAATAATTTTCCGGGAAGGGGTCTTTAATGATATATTTTCCAAGAGGATAAAATACGCCGGTATCAGGGCCACCGGTATAATACACCTTTGCGAAAAAGTTGTAATCGCCAGGGGATTTGTTTATCATGTTTTCTTTCCAGGCAACAAAAGAAAGCGATTCAAAATAGTTCCAGTTTTGCGAGTTTCCTTTTAATACGCCGTCATTATTTCCTTTGGTGTCGTGCACTACAGTACCTATACGTTCATCTAACCTGTATAGCAGTTCGACTTGATTTTTATCAGGGATCCAGATATATATTTCGGATAGAGAACCTTCAAAATATTCTGCAATCGATCCTTTCTCATTTGATTTATTGATATTATTTCTTCCAATTACCCAATATCCGTTATAGACTTCTGACAAGGCTAGGTAGCTGTAATCAACAATGGCCCCGTCAAGGCTTAAGCTTGCATTGGCAGAAGCTTCCATTAGTTCAGCCGTAACAAAATGCCATTCCCCATCATTATATTTATTATTGGCTGTCAAAGTATATATTGAATTTCCCGATTTAATAATAAATCTTATAGAGCCGTCTTTCTCCAGGATGATTTCCCTGTCGTACATATTATTTGTTATTCCATTTTGAGTATCAGTAAAACCAATCAGTTTTCCTCCTTCGCTTGTGGAGGTTTTAAACCAAAGTGAGATCCTAAACGTTTTAGGTGCATCAAGGCTTTGTGATGTCTCGATATAGTTATCTGATCCGTTTAAGGAGAGTGAATACCTGTATGGAATACTATTTTCCGTATAATTTTTTATATCGAAAAACTGATTCTCCTTTTCAAGGCCCAGGATTACTTTTTCGGTTTTTTCCGGAAGTCCTGATACGATAATCCTGTTGTATAGCCTGCCGTAATCATTAGGGCTGTAATAAAAGATATTCCAGTTGTAAAGAGGTGTAGCTATAGGAGTGGGTGCCAGTTCGTTGATTTCATAATCTGTTATGAACCCGTTTGGGGTACTGCCCGGAAAAAATTCGCTAACCCGAAATTTGTTTAAAGAATAAGGAAAAGCAGAAACATCAATATTAAGCTGAGAGGAGCTATTTTGTGTATTGACAACAATGGATTCAATTACACTGGAGTTTTTATCAATAAAAGAAAACTTTATCGAATCGGTAAGCGCATTGCTGGAGTGAATAATTATCGTATCCATAAGCTCCTGAATACCAGAATGCTGTGGAATAAGCGCCGCTCCGTTCTTGAGATGCCCTGTATTGTTATAATAGCTTACATCCACAATATAGCCAAGTCGGTTACGCAGATCATCGAAATTCCAATAACCGAAAAGCCAATCTTCCTGAAGAATAGTCCTGTGATAATTATTTTTCACATCTTCTGCACTGAGTGCACGCCCCCATAAGCGTACCTCATCCATAGCAGTAACATAACTGGGTTCGTCCGGGGGAAATGCCGGATTAGTACCCAGAATCAATGGTTGTGTCCCCATGTAAGCAAAATAATCAACATTATTTATAATGTACCAGTAGTTGTCTTCATGAAGAATGACATTGTTCCATTTTTCTCCATCAAGATAAAAATTTACATGCGAAGCCCCGGATCCGGGATAATCGGATGTAAAAGCTATATGATGCCATTCATCACCTGACAAACTCGCAAAGGGTACTGTGGCTGTAATAATTTCGGTAAAGTTTCCACCTGCTATAGAAGTAATAATAAAATCTAATTCATCTCCATAACTGAACAAGTTTAATGACCAAACTGAATCAACACTCATAAAACTCACTTCACCATTGATAATGTTTTGCAATTTTTCAAGATCGAATTTCAACCATGCCTCAATCGAATAATCACTCTTGAACAAATCAAAGCAATATGGCCCCCTGTATATTGTTCTAAGTTCATTGTCACGGCACCAGATACCCGGCCCATTTGAAATAATAGCATACTTTACACTGTCTATCTCCAGGGCCTGTCCGGCAATAAGATTCTGAGTAAACACACCTATCGAATCAATTAAGGTAATTCCTTCAGATTTACTGATCAGTTTGGGTTTCTGCGGTATAACTGTCAATGCTTTATGAAATTCCAGGCCCTTCTTTGGCGCTCCATTACAACGGATTAAGGTTCTCAAATACCTGGTTGATAAAGGCAACATATCCATTCTCACATTCGGAAACACAGCAGAATCCAGGAAGTGGCCGTGGCCCTGAGTAGCATAAACAACCAAGGAATCAACAACGGTTGAATCGGCGGTTAATATTTGAAACACCAGTGTATCTGCCCTGGGAGGAAGGTTTTTAACAGTAAACGTATTATTTAACTCCGGAACAGGGTGCCAGGAAGTGTCAGAAAAAGTATAGTTATTTGTAATAAACGGGCCCCATCCTTCTGTTGCCTCAAATAC
>JAGLWB010000002.1 GCA_023133655.1 Bacteroidales bacterium | reverse complement strand
GCTGATAACTAATATCAAAAACGAATTTCTTCATCAACCCCTTGAATTTGAAACCGTGGGTGGTATGCAGCTACCTACGTGGTTGCCCTATAAACACAGCGGTGACCAGCCGGCAATATTAATCATTGCACTGGAAAAACATTACCAGCGGACATTGGACCCTGAAGCATTACATCTTATTGAACGATTTGCCGAAGGGTTGTTACACATGCAGAAGGGTAATAAAGGAGAAGCTCCCTCAGGATTCTATTTGAGCTGGCAAAACCTTTGGCATGCATACGGGAACAGCCAGGCATACGCTATGCTCAAAGCTGCCAAGGTACTTCAAAAGGAGAAATACCTGACTAGTGCACTACTTGAGATCGATTATTTTTATCCGTACATCATTGAAAAAAATTTTATGGACCGTTTTACTGTTATATATGATGGGGAGAATTATAAAATAAACCAGGAGTCTCAATTTCCACAGATCGCTTATGGAATAAGACCCATGGTCTTTGCCTGTCTTGAAGCCTATGAGCAGACAGGCAAGGAGCAATATATTAAGCGGGCTGAAACTCTGGCCGCGTGGTTCTTCGGCAATAATCCGGCTAATCAACAGATGTATGACCCGGCTACAGGACGATGTTATGATGGGATTATTTCAGAAGAACAGATCAACCTGAATTCCGGTGCTGAGTCAACTATAGAAGCGTTATTAACCATACAGGCTATTGAAAGCCATCCGAAAGCAACTATTAATTATTAAACACAATGTGACCGGTGAAAAAGATTATTAAATATGAGGGCTATGAATTTGTAGTTGATCTGAATAATCCTGTGGCCCGGTTTGCGGACAATCCAATTATTACACCGGAGGATGTGAATAAGATATGGAGAGAGCCGCACCGTAAAGTAATGACAGTGCATAATGCAGGAATCGCAAGGTTTAATAATGAAATTGTTATGCTTTTCCGTTCACACTTGAGAAGTGGGGTTTCGGTTCTGGGCCTTGCCAGGAGTAAAAACGGACTTACCTCCTGGGACATTGCCAAAGAACCTGCATTAATGCCATGTCATGAAAGTGATCTGTTCGCTAAAGGAAAAGATAAGCAAAGATTGATCGAAAATGAAGCTGGTGGTGTGGAGGATCCGCGTATTTCATTGATTGATGACACTTATTATATCACCTACAGCGCTTATCATGGTCTTTTGAGGGACCGTGTCAGGGTCTCTCTATCAACCACTATGGATTTCAAAAAATATACCCGTTACGGAGAGGTAATGGATATGGATATGAGAAATGTTGTGCTTTTTCCTGAAAAAATCAATGGTAAATTTGTGGCACTGATGCGTCCTAATGATGATTCATCATCCGGCCATACAGGTGGGAGCTTCAAAGAAATCAGAATTGCCTATTCTGATGATCTGAAAAGTAATGTTTGGCATATCAATCCGGAACCTGTAATGAAGCAAGAAGGTGGGCCAAGTGCCTTTGCCGACAAAATTGGTCCGGGAGCCCCTCCCCTAAAAAGCAAATACGGTTGGATACAAATTTTCCACGGTGTTAGAAGTACAATGGATGGAAATCCCTATGTGCTTGGAGTTGCGTTTCATGATTTAAATAATCCGGAAAAAGTAATGGTTTCAGGCATTCCAATTCTTTTTCCTTTGCAGGCCGACTGCCGTGTGAAAGAAAATGATTACATCCATGTACCGCAAGTTGTTTTTACCTGTGGAGCTATCAGAAATAATGATGGAACTGTTTTAATATATTATGGGGGTAATGACACAGTAATGAATGTGGCTGTTTCTCATGAAGATGTGCTTTACGCATTGTGCGAAAAATATCCTCAGGAGCCATTAACAGGTCAGCCCCTTTATAAACTTTAATGTCACGGATTATGAAATTTGACATTGACAAAATTATTTTTCGCCCGGATGATGTAGATCTTTCGTTCTCTCCTTTGAGAAAAGATATAAATATTGAAACCTATGTACTGGGTGCTTTTAACCCGGGGATGAACCGGTTACAAAACGGCAACCTGCTCCTAATGGTTAGAGTGGCTGAAGCTTTGAAAGAACCGGTCGTTGACAAATACATTCAAACTATTCGCTGGACGCCTGATGGGTATACACTTGATAAGTATCCAATTAATAGGGTTAAAACAGATGATCCACGAAAATTTTTATTGAAAGAATACCTTCCAACAAATGTACTTGCACTTACATCCTTATCCTGGCTACTTCCCGTTGAACTTAGCCCTGATGGCTTGGAGATTATTAATATTCACTACGAACATATCATTGGACCTGACCGAACCAGCCAGGAATATGGAATTGAGGATGCTCGTATTTCATTTATTGATGATAAATATTATTTGACGACTTGCACTGTGAGTTCAGAAAGACATGCAACATCACTTTATGTTAGCAGCGATGGTTTACACTATGATTTCGCAGGAATTATTCTGGATCATCAAAATAAAGATATGCTGCTGTTTGAAGGCAAGATAGCAGATAAATATTATGCCCTTACCCGTCCTTTAGGGGCTCTCTATTTTGCTTCACCACCAGAATCCCAATTATATCCCGGACCTTCGATCAATCTGGCTTCTTCACCTGACTTATATCATTGGAAACCAACCGATGAAGCTTTCATCCGGTCGCATAAAGGCACACGGTCATCAAAAAGGATTGGAGGAGGAACACCCCCAATTCTGACTGATAAGGGATGGTTAATGCTTTTCCATGGTGTAGAGAATAAAGGTGAAGTTGGGATTTACAGAACATTTTGGGCAATGCTTAACAGAGATAATCCTCATCATATTATTAAGATTGAAGATGTAAATCCATTGCTCGAATCACATGATGAATTAACCAATGACTTGAAAGAATCTATTTATCTTACAGATGTTGTATTTACAACAGGAATCGCAGATGCAGGAAATCATTTTGTTGTTGCATCAGGAGAGCTTGATCTGGCTTGCAGGATCACACATGTTCCCAAATCTGTTTTTAAATTATAAAAAACATATTATCAATGGCAGATGTACTACTGAAAAATATTAGTAAGAGCTATGATGGCAAAACGAATGTCGTAGAAAGTGTTAGTTTCGAATTCAAAGATAAAGAGTTTGTCGTGCTGGTGGGCCCCTCGGGATGTGGGAAAAGTACCGTATTACGAATGATCGCAGGGTTAGAAGAAATAACAGGTGGCGATTTGCTAATTGACAACAAGAGGGTCAATGACTTGCTTCCTAAAGACCGGGATATCGCAATGGTTTTCCAAAATTATGCTTTATACCCTCACATGACTGTTTATCAGAATATGGCGTTTGGCCTTAAGCTTAAAAAAATGTCAAGGAAAGAGATTGACCAGCGGGTTCAAAAGGCTGCAGCAATTTTAGATATCATTCCACTATTAGACAGAAGGCCAAAAGCTATGTCCGGCGGACAACGCCAGAGAGTGGCTATTGGACGTGCAATTGTTCGAAACCCGAAAGTGTTCCTTTTTGACGAACCTCTGAGTAACCTGGATGCTAAATTACGGGTTCAGATGCGTGTTGAACTTCAAAAACTGCATAAAAAGTTACAGGCAACGATCATCTATGTAACACACGACCAAACAGAAGCCATGACCCTTGGTGACCGTATTATTGTGCTGAAAGATGGTATTGTGATGCAAATAGGTTCACCTATGAAACTTTATAACCAACCTGACAATATTTTTGTTGCAGGGTTTATTGGTTCCCCTCCCGTTAATTTTATTCCTGGCATGATTAAGAGAACTGATACATTGAATTTCATTCATGAAAGCACCGGTTTTAATGTTAACCTGTCGGATATTCCCAACAAAGCCATAGCTGGTTTTGAAGATAAAAAAGTTATCCTTGGTATTCGTCCGGAAGATATTTACAGCAAACCTCAAATAAACAGCGGGCCCTTTGCAAAACTTTCTACTACTTGCATTGCTATTGAACAAATGGGCAGCGAAATGCTGGTATACGCAGCTCTTGACGAAAAACAAATTATTGCAAGGTTTTCACCGGAAAGTAAGATCGAAATGGGCAAGAGAGTTGATTTGTTTGTTGATACCGGGAGGGTTCACTTCTTTGATCCGGAAACAGAATCGGTTATCAGGTAATCAGGAATCAGTTTTTTTCAATATTTCCGAGTAGAATATCAACAGCTTTGGCAGCAGCATCGATGGCTTCTTCAGGCGTTTTACGGTTATATATCACACAAGCTTCATACTCTTGCGAGATAATATCAAAAACCTCAACGATCAATTCATGATTATCTACCCCTTTAATATATTCAACCTGCCGGGCAAATACCTGCGTTTTAGGGTTTTGCTCAAGAAAATCCTTAAAGTAGGTATCATTCGCCAGATTTTTTCTCCTTGGAAATTGGCCGGTGATTTCCAATAATTTCAGATCGCCTTCTCTGGTGATCATGGTTTTGATAAACTCCCATGCAGTTTGGGGATCATTGCATGTATTAAAGATTACCATGTTTTTAGGATCACCATAAGTGTAAACAGGGCCTTCGTGGTTGTCGGGAACCGGTATTGGATAAAAATCAAATTCCAGGCTATCACTTATAAACTTATTTAAGTAATTAATCTGCCAGGGACCAGTAAATAATGTAGCAAACCGTTCGGAAATAAATGGGTCCTGTGATCCACCCATTCTTTGTTTGGAGAAGTAATTGTTAATATATAATTGCTGCAAAAACCTGAACACACCTACTGCGTACTCATTGTTAAAAGCAGCTTTATTGTCTTTTATCAAGGGGGCCCCATTTGATGCGGCAAGATATAACGGGTAAAAATTAAATAACCGCTGATACCAGATTACCATTACTGTTGTATATCCGACCCACCGGTCAACATAACCATCTCCATCAGCATCCTGTTGTATTCGTCTGGCTGCATCCATATACTTAGAGTAGGTATCTGGCAATCCTTCCATTTGAAGATTTTCAAATATTCTTTTATTGTATAACGTAATAATCGGGTTTACTTTCCAGGGTACCTGGTATATGTGCCCATCAAAGGAAGTTATTTCTGATATCACTTCATCAGAGCACCGGGTTTTAATGAATTCCATAAATCCGTCAAGTGTATCGAAAGGGATAAGAACGCCGGCTTTAGCATACATTTCAACACTTCCCTGCCACATATTTGCATAAATATCAGGGGTTGTTTTGCCAACTACTGCAGCCAGAATGATCTCTTCACTTGATTTTCCTTCAGGAACAGGTTGTAGCCCGATAAAATAATCCGGATGCTGGTTATTCCATTTTTCAACCATAGTCCGTGTAAGAGTGATTTCCTGAGGGTTATTTGACGACCAAAAAGTCAGCTGATCGTTGTTCGACTTGCTATTGCATGAAACGACCAACAAAAAACAATAGAATAGAAGTGGATTAAGATTCCTTTTCATTGAAAAAAATAAAAGCACCTAAAACAAAAAAGAAGGAGCTTTCCTAAATATCAACTATTTAAGAAAACTCCTTTAATTAAATCATTACATTAAACATTTACTCATTAACATTATCTTTCTCCCACTGGTAGATTGAATTTACCTGGGAACCAGAAAGAGCAATGTTATAGAATTTCAGATCGTCCAGACTGCCTTTAAGAAAGCCTAACCATTCTTTCCATTCATATGGGTCATCAGGAATGTCAGTATAGACGCCGGTTGGCAATGCCTGTCCAATACAAAGATTAACAGCCGGATTTGGTGCAACCGGATTACCTGTTGGGAAATCATTCCAAAACATGGCTTCCGCTCCGTCAAAATAGAACGTCATCTCACCACTTCTAAACGTAACTGCAATGTGTGTCCAAACACCATTAACAAGCATTTCTGTATTGCTGTCATGATCAATCCATGCATTTTCACCTGATCCGTCATCTTTCAGAATTTTACAGGTAAAGAACGGCTTATTAGCATCCTGAACCTGGAACTTGTAGCAATTCCAGATGTCCATCGAAAAGAAATAGCTATGAGCCCATGTATCATCCAATTTAATCCAGGTTACAATGCTCAATTCCGGTGGGTTGAATGCTGTGGCAGTGGGTACTTCGATATTTCCACCATCACCAAACTGGTAAGCATAATCAGCATTTCCAAAACGGTCGGCAGTTGGAGTTACTGTACCTGAGCCCCAGTTAACATGACCGACGGTTAATGTACCATCGTGGCCATTTCCGGTATTATCCAAGGCATTACCATTCATAAGCCAATTAGCGACAAGGTTTTCAGGTGCGATTTCAGTAACAATTTTAGCATCAAAGTCAAGCAAGGCCTGATCGAGATTGACTACAGCGGCATCCAGGGCAGCCTGAGTCACACATTCTGTGTCTCGAACTGCAGAGGCATTATTAATAGCAGTTTGAAGAACTGCCTTTGAACCTGCTTCAAACTGTCCAATCTCTGTACCTTCAACTGCAATGTTGTGAATAGTTTGAGCTTCTGCAATTTTTGCATCAATTGCAGTGTAATTCACAGTTGGGCATTCATCTTCGTCATCTTTACAACCTGATGATAGTAAGATCCCGGTCATAAACGGGATGATCATAGCCCACAATAAAATTTTTGATCTTTTTTTAAACATAATTTTAGTTTTTAGTTAAACATTAGGTTAATTAAATTTATTTTCTGATTAAATTGCATTTTATAACTCAAAATTTGTATCGATCTCCTTTTGTGGGATAGGGAAAAATTTATTGGTATTATAATCAAAGTTCTCCTTATCATTGAATGCATTATTAGCATAATTCTCCCCATATCGAATTACATCAAAAAAGCGTTGAAACTCAAATCCTAACTCCACTCTCCTTTCGTGCCGGATTGCATTTCTTACATATGACTGTCCCTGATCTTCAACATCGGGTAATAGCCCTTCAGGTATGGTTCCATATCCGGGAAGATTCTCATCATACAGATAACACTCCCTTGCGCGCTTTCTTATCATATTAAGATATCCAACAGCATCACCTGTTTTTCCCTGTTCATTCTGAGCTTCAGCCATTATTAAAAGAACATCAGCATAACGCAAAAATATAAAATTTAGTTCACCATCAGCTTTTAAAGTTCGGGGAACTTCATCCAACGGCTGGAGATATTTCTTCTGCATATATCCGGTTGGTGACCAGCTAGGGTCGAACATAACCGTGTCGTTAAACCATGGTTGGCCCGATCTGCCAACTGTATAATCCAACCTTGGGTCATATACCTCTTCAGCAGTTTTTTCAAATTCATCGACAAAGCTCTGTGTAGGCACATTAAATCCATAACCATTTTCTGCTCTCGGTGCAAACCATTGATTTAACCTGTTACCCAACCATGGATCCTGGCCTGCAAGATGCTGAACAGTGAATATGCTTTCCAGATTGTCTTTTGTAGCTAGCTGAAAGTTCATATTATATATATTCACAAGCATGTAGCCTCCCTGCTGAATAACCTGGTTTGCTGCGTTTTCTGCATTTGCCCAATCTTCCATTAATAGATATGATTTAGCCAGAAATGCTGTTGCTGAAAATGATGATGGTCGTCCTGCCTGGGAGAGAGATTGTGATGCCGGAAGCCTGGTAGCGGCATCCTGCAGATCGGGAATAATGGCGTTATTAAACACATCCACCCTTAAGCTTTTAGCTTTCTGCATTTCCTCAGGGGTTGGGGTTGTAAGATGAACAGGAATATCACCAAAAATATTTGTCAACCAGAAATAATAGTATGCTCTTAAAAACTTAGCCTCTCCTATTATCTGGCTTTTTCTTTCCCCATCCATTTCAATTCCATCCATATTATCCAGAAGCTTATTGGCTCTCGAGACGCCTTCATAATATATAGCCCAAACTGTTTCCAGGTTACCATTGTCGGCTGCTATATTGAAATTATCTATCCGATCGATATCCGCCTGATCACCAGGATTTCCACCTTTTGCCGCATCGTCAGACGCTACATCACCAAATACCCATATCCTGTTATCGGCATCAGCGAAGGTAAGGCAATTATAAATACCTGTTAATGCCAGTTCCGCATCCGTAGCCGTTTGAAAAAACTGAACATCTGAACGCTCTCCTTTGAGTTCTTCATCCAGAAATTTTTCACATCCCGGGAAGAGTGCTATTAAGATAATTAGTAAGAAGAGTATATTATATTTACGTTTCATGATTAAACGGTTTTTACAGATCAATATTAATTCCAAATGTATAAATCCGGGGCATAGGATATGTACCCCAGTCAATTCCTGCAGCAAGATCAGGGTTGCTTCTTTTCTCTGTTTTCAGGTTATCACTATCATACATTTCAGGGTCCAGGCCCGGATAATTTGTTATGGTAAATAAATTTTGAGCGCTTACATACACTCTAAGGGCTTTTATTCCGGCATTCTCTCCAAATGCAAAACTATATCCAAGTGAAATATTCTTTAACCTGAAATAGGAAGCGGGTTCAAGGAACCGGGTAGATGGTTTCTTATTATTTGTAGTTGCTTTCCACGATGCCCTGGGGTACTCATCGGAAGTACCTTCTCCTGTCCAACGGTTATCATAATATCTTTTGGTCACATTGAACCCCCTGTAGAACCCTTCAATATCGTGATTTACCTGCATATAATACTCATTACCCATAACACCCTGGAAGAAAATGGAAAGATCCCAAGCACCCCGGTTAAAGTTCATGGTCAAACCATACATAAGATCCGGAATAGGGCTTCCCACATGTGTTTTGTCCTTTTCATTAATTTTATTGTCGCCATTCTGATCCTTAAATTTCACATCTCCGGGTTGGATATTTGGTCCCTGATAGGCATGCGTGAAAATATCCAGTTCATTCTGGAAAATACCTTCCATTTCATATAGATAGAACGAGCCAATAGAATAGCCTTCTTCAGTGAGAGTGGCATAAACACCGTTATCAATCCTTCCTGCTGAAATAGGCCTGCCATTACTAAGTGACAACACTTCATTATAAAGAGTAGCTATGTTTCCACCAATTTGATATTTGAGCTTTTTTTTCGTATCCTGCCAGAAGAGTTCAACTTCCAGTCCTCTGTTCAAAACCTCTCCGGCATTTATGAAGGGAGGATCAGCACTTCCACCGCTGGGAGGCAAAGGAACCGGGATCAACATATCGGTTGTATAGCGCCAGTAGTAATCTGTAATTAATGACAGCCTGTCATCAAAAAATGCGAGGTCTAACCCAAGATCATAAGTTGTGGTAGTTTCCCATGTAGTATTTACATTCCCAAATGAAGCTACTGCATAACCGATATTCATAGCTCCACCTATTGGATAATTATACTCATCTTCAATGATAGACAAATAGTTGTAAAGGCGGATCTCCTGGTTACCGGTCTGTCCAATACTGGCCCTCAGTTTCATTTGCGACAGCCAGTTAACATCTTTCAGGAATTTCTCATGATGCATATTCCATCCTGCTGACCCGGAATAAAAGGCTCCCCAACGCTTACCAAGAGCAAAACGCGATGAGCCGTCAGTTCGTATCACAGCTTCAACCAGGAAGCGATTATTATAGTTATAATTTACCCTTGAAAAGACTGAAAGCAGTGCCCAGCCATCTTCAAACTCACTAACGCTTTTATTTAATGCTAATCCATTGCCAAGGTATCTGTAATTGGGTGATTGATCAGGAAAATCGCGGTCATTTCCTATATGCCCATGGTTACGGTTTTTAATAACTTCTGTTCCTAACAGGAAGGATGTAATATGCTTCTCATTAAAGGTTTTCTTATAGTTTAGGGTATTGGTCCAGGTGTAGGTAAAGTCAAGTTCTGTATTCACATACATCGAATTGGGATTATTAATCCTTCCATCAGTACCCCAGTTCTCATTAAATCTTTTCTCGGTGCCGGTAGAAAGATCAATTCCGAAATCTGTTCTGAAGTTCAACCCTTCCATCAGTTGGACATCTGCAAACAGGTTTCCGAATGTTCTAAAAATTTTATCCGACCAATCATATTTCTTTGCCAGCCCCACCGGATTATAACCATCGCCAAACCAAGTATTTAACTGAGCCCTTGAATAGCCATCAAACTGAGGAAGATCGGAGAATTCGCCGTTTGGTTCATAGACCGGAACAGGAGGAGTACGGAAGAATGCATACCTGACAACACTACCTCCGTTACCGCCATAGCCATCGCCCGATGCGCCAATAATATCCCGATTCGACCAGGAAGATGTTATATTAACTCCCAGGTTAAGCCAATCAGTAAGATAGGTAGCTATGCTGGTTCTGAGATTAACACGATCGTAAGATGAATTATGTATTATTCCATCCTGTTGTTGATATCCGCCACTAATAAGATAGGTTGTTTTATCATCTCCCCCACTGAGCGATAGTTGATGACTTTGCATGATGGCTGTTTGGAATATTTCCTTCATCCAATCAGTATCAGATAATTGCGGTACAATTTCATCAGGGATAGGATCTCTACCATCAGCAGCAGCAGCTTCGTTAAAAATCTCTATGTATTCATTGGTGTTAGTCATGGGTGTTAGGGCCCCATGTGTTTGGAAGCCGCTATAAAAATTATAACTAAGTGAAGTTTTGCCTTGCTTACCTTTTTTCGTTTTTATGATTATAACGCCATTCCCTGCTCTTGCCCCATAAATAGCCGCAGAAGCAGCATCTTTAAGGACAGTCATCGATTCAATATCCTCGGGACTAAGGATGCCGGCAATATCTTTTGTAGGAATACCATCGACAATATAAAGCGGATCATTATTATTGATCGTTCCGATACCCCTGATCCTTACTTTGATACCCTCACCCGGTGCTCCTGAGGTTTGGGACACCTGCACTCCTGAAGCTTTTCCCTGTAAAGCCTGATCTATCCGGGTAATAGGCAGGTTATTTATCTCATTCATTTTGATAGAAGAAATAGCTCCGGTAACATCACTTTTCTTTTGCACGCCGTATCCTACAACTACAAACTCTTCAAGCATCTCAATCTCTTCAAGCAGTGTGATATCAAACGTATAGTTTGCTGCAGGGTCATTTGCTATACGGTTTTGTTGAGGTTTAAATCCAACAAAAGAGTAAACAATTGTTAACGAATCCCCAATAACATCTCCGGATATGATTATTAGAGAATAATAACCATCAATGTCGCTGGTAGTCCCGATAGTGGTTCCTTCAACATAGATAGAAACACCGGGGATGGTTGAATTATTTTTGTCAATAATTGTTCCTGAAATTGTTTGAGAAAGCGCTGTAAAATGGATTAAAAAAAAGAATGCAAGAGAAAGCCAAGTGATTAAATTTCTCATAATTATAGTTTTATGCTATGCCATTTTCTATCTAACAGTTTTTTTAGCGTGCCACAAATATAGTAAAAAAAAAACTGAAGAACAAATATAATGTTAATAATTATTTTGCCTCACCCCAGCCCTTTCCGCCAGCCGGCGGAGAGGGAGAAATTGGAAACCCCGTGGCCTTGATCAGGAATATCCATCGTTGGTTTATAATTGACATCAATTTTATGGGAACAAATCTTTCTTTTCCGGATTAAATAAATTTTAAATAAGGTACGCATACCAGATGGGTTTTAATTCGGCAGTTAGCAGTCAGCAGCGTGACGGGAGCCGGGAGTTCGGACTTCATAACAAACGCTGATTTAAGGATTCAAAGGTTCCTACCAAAATTAATAAAAAAACAATATCTTTGTACTTACACGACAAATTAAAACAAGATGAAAACACATTTCTTAATTTTTGTTTTACTGCTAAACTTTTCATTGTTTAGCTTTGCTCAATGGAGCAGTGATGCTTCAGTTAACACTTCAGTAGCCATTGCTACAGGTGATCAAGTCATACCAAAAATTGCCACATCACCTTCAGGAACAACTTATATTTCCTGGTTTTCAGGTGAGAGTGGCAATTACAATGTACGATTGCAGAAAATGGATGTCTATGGAAATAAGCTTTGGGCAGATGAGGGCCTGCTGGTAAGCGACCATCCTGCTATGAGCTGGCTAACCGACTGGGATATAGCAATTGACCAGGAAGAACACGCTATTATCACCTTCCAGGATATAAGGACCGGGAATAACAATATTTATGCTTACCGGATTACACCTGATGGTGAATTTATTTGGGGAGATGACGGACTGGAACTTTCCAATACCACGGCTTTTGATGCCTCCCCAAAAGTAACCGTAACCAATGCCGGCAATGCAATTATTGCCTGGGCATCGGAGGATGTTGTTATATTACAAAAAATCACTCCGGAGGGTACTTTTTTATGGGGTGACAACGGAATAACACTTAGTGGAGAAAATAGATATTCCTGGCCCCAGTTGTTACCAGTTGGCGATGATGATATTATCCTTAAATATTTCGAGGATTCAGGTCCTATAATGTATCCAACACGTCATATCCTGGCACAAAGATATGACATGAATGGTAATCCCGTTTGGAATGAGGAAGCTGTAATTTCTGATGCAGCCGGTATATCTGCATGGACACAAATTTTTCCATTTATAAATGATGGTAATGACGGATTTTATATTGCATGGCATGATGACCGTGACAACAATATGCTGGCAAGCATTTTTGTTCAACATATTGGCTCTGATGGGCTAATACTTTTTGCTGATGATGGCATTGAAGCTTCCACAATGCCAAACAGGAACCACTTCTACGCAAAGCTGGCTTTACCTCCTGGGTCAAATGATATTTTTATCGTGTGGAACGAAATGGATGCCAACCAGAATAACCGTGGCATCTA
>JAGLWB010000199.1 GCA_023133655.1 Bacteroidales bacterium | reverse complement strand
TGCTAATCTTGGATATGGTTAATCCCTCACTTAAATACTTCTTGATTCGGTAATACATGATAACACGTTTTGCTTGAGATATTTTCATCTTCAGTAGAGTTTTGAGTATGCTCAAAATCTTACTGAAACTCACTCAAAAGTGTTACCTTTATTTTTCTAAAAAGTGTTTACTTTATTTTTCTGTTTACAACTGGTTTATTGACTTAGGAATTATGCCTGTATTCTTAGACCCTGCACACCCTGAACAAAACGGAAGGCATGAGAGAATGCATAGAGATTTAAAAGCAGAATGTGTATCACCGGCAGGATTTGATATGAGGTCTCAACAAAGAAAATCAAACTCGTTTGTAAGAGAGTATAATAACATAAGACCGCATGAGGCATTGAACATGGAAACACCAAAAAAAGTCCATATTAGATCATCGATTCCTTTTCCTGAAAAGATTAAATCTTATGACTACCCATCGCACATTAAAGTAATGAATGTTACAATGAATGAATCTGTTAGATGGAAATCATATTATTGGGTGTTTATAACTAACGGTCTAATAGGAAAACAAGTTGGGGCTGAAGAAATTGGTAATGGAATTTGGAAAGTATTCTATAGAGATGTATTTTTGGGATACTTCAGTGAAAATGATATTAGAGTTAAACAAAAATCAACCAGGCTAAGCACTAATTTAGTGTAAAGCATGTGCCTTTAACTTTGTAAAGCATGTGCCTTAAAGAACATTTCAGGAAAAACTCAACTAGAAAAAACACACATAAACAATATGTTAAACTTTAGCTGTTTAATATAAGGCATTAAAGTAAACCTGAATGGAACGTAAAAATTTATATTATGCACAATTAGGAGAAGCAATTTCTCTTGCAAATAATGACACATTCGAATACAAAAGAATTAGTCTTATCCTATTTGATAATATTGTCGAGAATTTACTCAAAAGTAAAACTACATCAGAATTGCACCATTTGTTAGTAATGAAAGAATTAGATAAATGTGATTATAAAAATATAGTTAGCAATTTTGACCGTTTTAGCAACATTGTAACGCAAGCAAAAAAACTTGAGATAATATCCATAGGTGAAGCATCTATTATTAATTTTTGTCATACTTCACGTAATAATCTATATCATAAACTATTTGAAAATGAAAAAGTAACAGAATATTGTATTTTGTTTTACTCGAAATTTTTAGAGAAATATTTTTCACAATTTATTGAAATAGGAATTACAGGATACTCAGACAAATCAAAAAAGGCAAGTGATACAATAAAAAGAAAAGAAAATATAACAGAATTCAAAGAAATAATTTCAAGATTAAATACATATATTTGCTCAAGTTCTACTACTCCTCAAGAAATATTATCGGAAATATTATCGGAATTAATTGAAACAATTGAAAACTTTTATGAATGTGATGCAAACGAAGATTGGAGTGAGTTAAATAAAATTGTCAAAAATCAATACTTCTATGATTATGAAATCAAGAAAGAAATGAATAAAGGATTAGATTATAGAAGTCTTATCCCCAAATTTAGACAGAAATGGTTTGATGTAAATCAAGAGAAATTGACTAAACTAAAAAGACAAATAGAGACTACAAAAAATCAAGACATTGAATTATCATTTGAAAAATTTAAAAATAATAATCAGAAATTAGAACCTATATATATCGGAATAATGCTATATTATAGTGAGCAGGAGTATTTAGCAAGTTTAATGGAAGATTGATTAAAAGAATTAACGGACTAAAACAAAAACATAGTGCATTTTGCCGATTGTGCTAAATATAAAGATTATAGCAATAAAAAATAGGATTAAATTGAAAATAAAGCATTTCAAAATGCAAAACGCACCATATTCAAACTGATTAATAACAATAAACATTATGGCTTTTGACATGGAACAACATCTAAAAGAAATAGCTGAAAAAGCAAGGATCAATAGAAAAAAGTTTGATTGGCTTATTAATCCTACTAAATATGGTGTTAAGAAATATTTTGATGAATATCGGAAAGCATATTATCATAATTATCCAGAAGATGCAGTAGATAATAGAAATCGTGCTTTTCGTATTCCTGTAGGACAGGCTGAGGATAGATTATTTTTGTTGCTATTAGAAAATAATCCTAATCGCGATGAATTGTTAAAAAATTACGAATTTGACATTGATGATGAATACAATAGTAAGTTGTATGAAGCAGAAAGATACTTTGAGATTAAGCAGGAGAAACTATTTAGGAGCAAAAAACAAAATATAAATGATTATTTAACATTAAGAGATGAAATCCAAGATTTTATCAATGAATTGAAATCCAAAATAAGTCTTTTTGATTTATTTGTTGAACATTTCTATGATGTTACAGAGGTAAATGGTGTTAAGACAATTAAATGGGAAAGATTATTTAGTGAAAATGACGGAAAATGTTCTGTTTGGAGAGCTATTTACAGGGGACACCTTTTTCCTAAATCGGAAGTAAGATATGAGGATTATACACTTCGTAATAAAAATGGTGATGTATACAGTCCTATTAGGTATATTGTCTCTACACCTTATCTAATGGAGGAGGAAGCTCACTTTGATCCCATTAAACCTGATTTCTGGAGAACAATAAATACCTGTATTGATAATTATAACAGATATACAAATGATTATAAATTACTAAAAGAACATATTGAATTTTTTAAAGACAAATCAATAAATGATGTAAGTATTTACAAGATAGATACTTATAATGAAGTAGTTAATCAGATTAAACAAGACCTTAAAAATGAGCAAAAAAATATTGAAGAAACCAAAAAAGAAGAAAAACGCATTAAAGCATCTACTGCAGGTAAGCTTATAGAACTGTCGAAATACACAATTAAACCTGGAGCTATTAGCTATGGAGATTCTGGCGTTTATCTCATTGTAGATAATAAAACATTAGACTTCTATATTGGTGAATCTCAAAACATGGAGTTCCGAAAAAAGACTCATATAGGTGAGTTAGCACTTGGAGAGCATCATTCAAAATTAATGCAAGAGCACTTTAATAAATATGGTGTTGAGGCTTTTGACTTTTTTTGTCTTGAAACTTTTGCACCTGATGATGAAAATGTAAGAAAGTACGCAGAAAAGCGTTGGATTAGAGAATATCAACCAACATACAACACTGATTTATCTTGATTTAATGAAATCAGTTTTAGCAGTCATGTTTGATTAATTGATTTAAAAAAAACGTGGCATAATAATCAGGGATCAAACACATGTATGATCCGGGGGACTCTACTGTGTTTGTCCCTGTGTTGAACCAAACCTTTGCACTATGGGTTGCTAAAAGACAAGAAATTTTTCCTGTGTAATTTCAATATAGGCTTTTTCGCAGATTGAGGTGTTATTGGCCAATTTGAAGCATTGATATTTGGTGTTAATATGTTCCATTTTTCTTGAATTGATGATAATGATGATGTTTCCTGCCGGATTATATGACCGGCTATCGGTTTTTCCTGGTTTCCAGGCATAGTATACTAATGCTATGACAGTGCATAAGCCCAACAAAAAGAAAGAAAATGTCGGTTAACCGTACTATGCGGTCATTCCGGCCAGATGCTTTTGCAATGGCGATGCGCGGTCCTTTGTCCATTTTTCAACTACTACCAGCAGGCCCTGCTTACATGTTTTACACAAATCTATATCTATGCCATCCATAACATAAACCGATCAAACCAATGGAAAGAAGAAAATTGGAAATCGCTTTAGCTTAGACTTAGCAATGCCTTATACTTTGAACCAATTATTTTGATTGCATTTCCCCTTCTTTCCTTTACTCCTCTAAGGAAACCCGCGTTTTATGGTAGTAAAAGCTCCTTATTTTATAGCTATACACGTTGAATCCTTACAGAAGTACAGCATTCCGGAGGATTGAAGTGATGATTGTAGAGGAGATGATGGAGCAGGAGGTGCCAATAAAACAATTGATAATTGGGAAGTTGTCAATAGAGTTGATAGTAATGAAAAAAAAAGTATTACTTCGTCACAAATTTATGCTATATTTGTGACAGAAAAAGATGCTGAAATGACTGCTCGACCTAAAGATAAAACAAGAAATACTACTGATAAAAGGATTCTTGATAAAATCAAGAATCATAAACGTGGTAAAGTTTTTTTCCCTGAAGATTTTATTGATACCGGAAGTGTAGATGCTATCAGGCAGGCTCTACATAGACTTGCTAAGGATGATCTGATTGTTCATCTGGCACATGGTATTTATCTATATCCAAAACAAGATAAAGAACTTGGCACTCTGTATCCTCCTGTAGAAGAAATTGCAAAGGCAATTGCTAAACGTGACAAAGCCCGGATTTTCCCAACCGGTTTGCAAGCGCTCAACAAATTAGGTCTTTCAACTCAAGTTCCTCTGAAAGTGGTTTTCCTTACTGATGGTGCCCCCAGAAGCATACAAATTGGCAAGCGGACTATAAAATTTAAAAAAACAACACCCAAAAACCTATCGGCAGAAGGGGAGATAAGTGGCCTGGTCATTCAGGCCCTGCGTGAAATTGGGAAGGATAATGTAACCAATGAACAGTTAGCAAGAATACATAAACTTTTGCAAAAAGAAGATCTGCAAAAAGTATTGGATGATGCATGTTTAGCTCCGGCCTGGATCGCAAAAATTATGTTGGCTGCGAAAAAAGCAGAATTGAATTATGAAAAAATTCTTTGATCTAAGCGAACAGAGAAAGCTTGAGATTTTTAACCAGGTAAGTAACCAAACAGACTTGCCACCTGCGGCCATCGAAAAAGATTGGTGGGTCACCCTGACATTGAAAGCCATTTTCGCATTACCCTTTTCAGAACATATTGTTTTCAAGGGTGGCACTTCGTTGAGTAAAGGGTGGAACCTGATTGAGCGATTCTCCGAAGATATTGACCTGGCAATGGGTCGTAAACTATTTGGATATGATAATGACCTGAATAGTGGGCAAATCCGAAAACTACGAAGAGCGTCTTGTAAGTATATAAGTACTGTGTTTTTTAAAAAGCTTGAAAGTGTGTTAAAAAATATGGGAATTTCGAATTTTGAACTATCTGTAAAGGATTTTGATGCCTCGGATACTGATCCTGTTGAAGTACAACTTTTTTACGCTTCAATAACTGAAAAATCAGATTATTTGAATCCACGGGTTTTAATTGAAGTTGGGGCCCGTTCGCTGATGGAACCGATTGAAGCTCGTCCCATACAATCAATGGTGGGCGAAGCATTTTCAGAACTAGAATTCGCTGATTATCCGGCAAACATTCCCATTGTTTTACCCAAAAAGACTTTTCTGGAAAAAGCATTCCTCTTACATGAAGAATTTCAGAGGCCCAGGGATAAAATGAAATCAGAAAGGAAAAGCCGTCATTTATTTGATCTTGAAAAAATGATGGATACCGAACATGGTAAAGCAGCTTTAAAGGACTTTGAACTCTATAAATCAATTGTTAAGCATCGTGAAAAATTTACTCGCCTAGGTGGTGTGGATTATGCAAAACATAGTCCTGATAGAATTGACTTTATACCACCTGGTGAAGTAATTGCTGAGTGGAAAGCAGATTATAATAAAATGTGTGAATACATAATTTATGGTGAACCATTGTCTTTTCCTGATTTAATTGAACGACTGATTGAACTGAAAAATAGATTTCGACAAATTAATCCGGGTTAACCAATGATTAATAAAAAAACCGGGCCCAACTCGATAGCGTCAAACCCGGCCCGAATTTCAACGGTTGGCTATATTTTCAAATTACCGCCGACTGCCAACTGCGGACTGGCTACTGGCTACTGGCTACCGGCTACTGAGAATAAAGATACTCCTCCAACGACGACCCCAAAATCAACCCATCCTTAGTCGATCTCAAAACGCCTTCATTCCTTAGCTTGGTGATCGTTGCATGAGAGCGGCCTGTTCTCCTGGCAACTTTGTTTACCGTTAGAAGCTTCTCCGGCTCCTCTTTTCGTTTGGTTTCATCAACCTCTCTGATTGCTTCGATGATGATGGTTTTGAGGTCGGCATCGGTGATTAAAATTATTCTTTCAGACATAATTTTGGTTCAAAGTTTAAGGTTCAAGGTTTAAAGTTTTTGGGCTGTGGGTAAATTCAAAAGCGAAATTATGTCGCTATTGTTTCTAAAACAATATGGTTGAAATATTCATAGGTATGGTGACTATTTGAGGGTATGCAGGCTATTTGTGGGTAGGCTGACTATTTCAGGGTAGGCTGGTTTTATCAATGGGGGTAGGTTTTTTCATTTGGGGGAAGGCTTAATGACGTCGAATAGGGCAAAAAATTGTGTCTGATTCTGGATTCGAACCGCCTGTTTTCAAGAATTTTGTATATTTGTCCCTGAGCGTTCTTTTTGTGTTGTCACTCTCTGGATACAAATGAGGAAAACCCTATGACTGTAGGGAAAGAAAAAGCAGAAATAAAATTGTCAATGGTTGAAGGTTTGAGAATAAAATTTCAATAGTTTTGAATGTCAAGAAAATATTGTTGATGTTTTCGGGTATTTTTTTCCATTCAATCTCCTGAAACCCTTGGTATAGTTCGATTCCAGAAGCTACAGACACAATTCAGCGCCATTCTGGTCACGAAAAAATTGAGAAAAAAACGCTATAAGCATTGAAGCTGTAAGGAGAGAGGGGGAAACGGTTCACTTACGGTCGTTGCCTCAAAAGAAGCCGTTCTGGATTTTTCTGAACGGCTTCTTTAATTCTCAAATCTCTGTTCCTCATTCAATTCGTATATCGTTATTCGTTATTCGGATATCTTTTCACCCATGTCACCCCTAAAGGGGTTTGTGATAACTTCTTTGATACCCTTTCTCTACCAACATTAGGCTCCTCTGGAGCCAAAAGAATTAGGCGATTGTCAATTGTCAATTGTCGATTTTCGATGTATTTCAGACTGCAGACTGCCTACTGGTGACTGCCGCCTGCCAACTACCGGCTACCGGCTACTGGCTACCGCCTACCGTCCACTACCATCAGACGAAGCAAAAACTAAAAATAACCAACATTTTTTGATACTTTTACCCCCAAAAACCACCATGTCGCAAATCTCAATCGAAGGAATGGAATTCTTCGCCCACCACGGGTGCTTTAAAGAAGAACAGATCATCGGAACAAAATTTATCGTCGACTTCTTCTGCGAAGCAAATACCTTGGAAGCTGAAAAAACAGATAACCTCCATAAAACCGTGAATTATCAATCCCTCTACCTCCTCATACAACAGGAAATGGAACAAAAATCCAACCTCCTCGAGCATGTGGCACGGCGGACACTGGATAAGATCATGGAAACATTTCCGCAGATAGAAACGGCTGAAATTAAGATCGCAAAACTCAACCCGCCGCTGGGTGGGAAGGTGGACCGGGTGTGTGTCTCCCTTTCTTCAGAAGAAATTGTGGATTAATGTTTACCTCCCCGGGATCAATAACGAAAGTTCAACTTTCTTGCAGCTTTTACCTCATATAACCGCACCGAAATTTCTTGCAGCTTGTAGCTTGCAGCTTGTAGCTTTTTCCTATTTTTGCAAACTGTTTAAACCCATCATGATGAATACAAAGGACGAAAACTATAAAGCACTCAACTTTATTGAGGCGATCATTGAAGACGATCTACAGGAAGAAAAAAATGAGAAACGGGTCCATACCCGTTTTCCTCCCGAACCCAATGGTTATTTGCATATAGGCCATGCTAAATCTATCTGTCTTAACTTCGGCCTGGCAAAAAAATATAACGGCATGTGTAACCTGCGCTTCGATGATACTAACCCTACAAAGGAAGAGGAAGAATTTGTTGATTCTATTGTTGAAGATGTTAAATGGCTTGGTTTCGATTGGGAAGGAAGACTTTTCTATGCTTCTGACTATTTTGACCAGCTTTACAAATGGGCCGAAAAGCTTATTATAAATGGTAAGGCATTTGTTGACGATCAATCAGCTGAAGTGATCGGTGATCAGCGTGGTACGGTTACAACCCCGGGAACAGAAAGTCCTTTTTATAACCGTTCTGTTGAAGAAAACCTGAATCTTTTCCGTCGTATGAAAGCCGGAGAATTTCCGGATGGCTCAAAGGTGCTGCGTGCTAAAATTGATACGACATCACCCAACATGCTTTTGCGCGACCCGGTCCTGTACCGTATCCTGCATGCCAGCCATCATAATACGGGCGATAAATGGTGTATCTATCCAATGTACGACTTCGCTCATGGGCAGTCAGACTATATTGAGGGGATTACTCACTCAATATGTACACTGGAGTTTGAAGTGCACCGGCCGTTGTACGACTGGTTTCTTGATAATCTGATAGAAACGAAATACAGGCCGCAACAAATCGAGTTTGCCCGCCTCAACCTGAGCTATACCATCATGAGTAAACGGAAACTGATGGAGCTTGTGGAAGGAGGCTTTGTTAATGGGTGGGACGACCCACGGTTGCCAACCATTTCAGGCTTAAGGAGAAGAGGGTATACTCCCGAATCTATCCGGTATTTTGCTGATAAAATAGGTGTTGCAAGAAGAGATAATATGATTGATGTGGCACTGCTGGAGCACAGCGTTAAGGATGACCTGAACAAAAAAACGCTGAGAGTAATGGCTGTATTGAATCCACTCAGGGTGGTGATCACTAATTATCCTGAAGGTAAAGTTGAAGAGATGGAGTTGGTTAATAATCCGGAGGATGAAACAATGGGCAGCCGCAAGGTTCCGTTTACGCGTGAAATATTTATTGAAAAGGATGATTTTATGGAGGATCCCCCGAAGAAATTTTTCAGGCTCGCACCAGGAGCTGAGGTGCGGTTGAAAGGAGCCTATTTCATAAAATGCGAGGAGGTGGTTAAGGATGAAACGACTGGCGAGGTGATTGAGGTAAAATGCACATACGACCCGGAAACAAAAAGCGGCGGGCCTCAAAGTAATCGTAAGGTAAAAGGTACTTTGCATTGGGTTTCCGCACAACATGGATTGAAAGCTGAGGTCAGACTTTACGACAGGCTCTTCCTTGATGAAGATCCGCTGGGACATCCTGATAAGGATTTCCAGGAATTTATTAATCCCGGGTCATTAAAAACTGTAACCGGACTTATAGAGCCCTCGTTGCGAAATGTGAAACCTTTTGAAAAGTTTCAGTTCATCAGATTGGGTTATTTCTGTGTTGACCCCGACTCAAAAGAAGACAAACTGGTATTTAACAGAACCGTGCCGCTGAGGGATAGCTGGGCAAAAATAAGTGGAAAAGGGAGGTAAAGGCAAAAAACTTCCTCATTTCTTATTGGTTATTGGTTATTTCTTATTAGTCTTCCTAATTTATCATTTCTCATTAATGCTCCTGATTATACTTGTACCTTAAGTGAACTAAAGGCACCCCTCATGGTAAAAAAAGCTTATTTCAATACATAATCCACATAGTTTAGAAACTGCTGAGAGAAATTTGAATTAGAGGAATAAAAATTAGAAATTAAAATCAGAAATGATAAATAACCAGTAATAAATAATAAATTACAAAGTACTGCCGACTTTCTCACCAAGTTTATCGTGCATACCGTTAAGAGATAGCTGGGCGAAAATCAGCGGGAAAAAGCGATAAGAGGATTACACGATTGTCAATTGTCGATTGTCGATTGTCGATGTATTCCTGATTCCCGATTCCTGATTCCCGATTCCTGATTCCCGATTCCCGATTCCCGATTCCTGATTCCCGATTCCTGGCTACCAACTGCGGACTTCCTCACCTGTTGATATAGATTCGTCAGTCATCTGTTCGACATCCTCCTAATCCCCGCCTCAATACGCAAAAGCGTCTCTTCCTTCCCAATCAATGCAATAATATCAAACATATGTGGACCCTTCATGGCACCAACAACACAGAGACGGAAGGCATTCATAACGGCTCCCATGCCGGCCTCTTTCTCTTCAATCCATGCTTTGACCGCTTTTTCGGTGTTTTCGGAAGTGAAATTATCAATAGCCCTTAGAACCTCTGTTAATCCTGTCATGATTCCCGGGGTGTTTTCTTTCCAGCGTTTTTTCACAACCTTTTGATCATATTCCTTTGGTGCCTCAAAGAAAAAGTATGACTGGCCCCAGAACTCATTAACAAAATTTGTTCTTTCTTTGATCAGCGTACAAACTTTTGAAATATAATCATCAGTTGCTTCAATGTTTTTCTCTTTTAAGACAGGCTTGTACTGTGCAACAAGATCTTCTATTGGCTGAAGCTGTAAGTATTGATGGTTGTACCATTTGGCTTTCTCAAAATCAAAACGTGATCCCGACTTACCGACTCTGTTGATGGAGAAAGCACTAATAAGTTCTTCCATTGAGAACAGTTCCTGTTCTGTACCGGGGTTCCATCCCAGGAAGGCCAGCATATTGACAAAAGCACCGGGGAAAAAGTCCGACTCTCTGTATCCCGGTGAAACTTCACCGCTCTTTGGGTCTTTCCATTCAATCGGAAAAACAGGAAATCCCAACCGGTCGCCATCCCTTTTGCTCAGTTTGCCTTTGCCATCAGGTTTTAGGAGCAACGGAAGATGGGCAAATTGGGGCTCATCCCATCCGAAGCTTCTGTAAAGCAATGCATGAAGCGGTAGTGAAGGGAGCCACTCTTCTCCACGGATAACATGCGTGATCTCCATCAGGTGGTCGTCAACAATATTTGCCAGGTGATAAGTAGGCATACCATCCGACTTAAAAAGCACTTTATCATCCAGTGTTGAAGTGTTAACAATGACCCAGTTGCGAATTTCATCAAATATTTTAATGTCCTGATTATTAGGCATTTTAAAGCGTATCACGTAGGGATTTCCGGCGGAAATTCTTTGTGCAACATCTTCCGGCGGAAGGGTGAGTGAGTTTGTCATACTCATCCTGACAGCGATGCCATAACTGCTGTTTGCAGCTTTTTGTTCTTCCAGTTTTTTCCGCATTTTTTCCAGCTCCCCGGGGGTGTCAAAAGCGTAATAGGCATGACCAGGTTCAACCAGCTTCTCAGCATATTGGCGATAAATACCTTTTCTTTCCGATTGCCGGTATGGCCCGAACGCTCCCCCTTCTCTGATCCCCTCGTCAAAGGAGATACCAGCCCATTCGAGCGACTCCATGATGTACTTTTCTGCTTCAGGAACAAAGCGGGCCCGATCGGTATCTTCGATTCTTAAAATGAATTTACCGCCATGTTTCCGGGCAAATAAATAATTATACAATGCCGTTCTTACACCTCCTATATGAAGTGGCCCTGTTGGACTTGGTGCAAAACGAACACGAATTTGTTTTGGATCCATAAATTTATCTTGATTTAAGCTGCAAAGATAGTGAATCAACCTTTGAAAAGAGAGGAAAAAGATATACTTTCGTAAGCTCAAATCTTACTAACCGTAAAATCATACCATCATGCAAAAAAAACTTATTTTACCTTGCGCAGCATTACTAATCATTATGATTATGGCTGCCTGTTCACCGAAAATGACAGAAGAAGAGAAAGAAAATCAGTATTCCGGAACCATCCCCCGGGTGGAGGCGTTAAATCCGGTTTCGATTGACTATGTTAAAGAGAGAGTGCTTATTTATGCTCCTTTTGAGCTAATAACTGATATTAGCCATCTTACTGAAAAGGAAAAACAGATTCTCCCCATTCTTTTTGATGTTGCCGATATCATGGGATCTATCTATTGGCAGCAAACCATTGGTAATAAAGAGGCGTATTTCAGCCGTATAGACAATGAAGCCACCGTTGATTTTTCGAAAATTAACTACGGCCCATGGGATAGGTTGAACAACAATACATCATTTATTGCTGAGATCGGCCCCAAACCTGCAGGTGCTAATTTTTACCCTGCCGACATGACCAAAGAGGAATTTGAGGCTTTTGACGACTCCCTCAAAACGAGCCTGTATACGTTGATAAGAAGGAATGAAGATAGTTCGTTGCGCACTGTCTGGTATCATGAAGCTTACGCAAGTAAGGTTCAAAAAGCCGCTGATTTTTTAAAGAAAGCTGCTTCCCTGGCCGAAAATGAAGGGTTGAATAAATATTTAACCCTTCGTGCAGAAGCATTATTGACCGACGATTATCAACCCAGTGACTTTGCCTGGCTGGAGATGAAAACCTCAAAGATTGATTTTGTAGTCGGGCCTATAGAGAATTATGAGGATGCCCTTTATGGCTACAAGGCAGCACAAGAGGCATTTATTCTTATCAAAGATCCGGAATGGAGCGAGCGGCTCACAAAATATGCATCATTATTACCCGGCCTTCAGAAAGGTGTTCCTATTGAAGAGGAATATAAAAGCGAAGTACCCGGAGCCAATACCGATTTGAATGTTTATGATGTAATCTATTATGCAGGTGACTGTAATGCCGGCAGCAAAACCATTGCCATCAATTTACCCAATGATGAAGAGGTACAACTAAAAGCCGGATCACGGAAATTACAGTTAAAAAATGCCATGAGGGCCAAATTTGACATGATTCTTGTTCCGATCTCGGAAGTACTGATCGATCCGGCACAGCGTCAGCATGTTACCTTTGATGCTTTTTTTGGAAATACCATGTTTCATGAGGTGGCTCATGGCCTTGGCATTAAAAATACACTTGACGGAGAAGGTACAGTAAGAAAGGCCCTGAAAGAGCAGTATTCGGCTATTGAAGAAGGCAAGGCTGATATCATGGGATTATACCTCGTTACACAACTTTTCGAAATGGGTGAGATCACCGAAGGCGAAATTATGGATAACTATGTTACCTTTTTTGCCGGGATATTCCGGTCCAGCCGCTTTGGAGCTGCCAGTTCCCATGGAAAAGCAAATATGATGAGGTTTAATTATTTTGAAGAGAGAGAAGCCTTCACCAGAAATGAAGATGGAACATATACTATTGATTTTGATAAAATGCACGATGCCATGATAGCTTTGATGCAAGATATTTTGCATGTTCAGGGTAATGGCGATTATGATCAAGCTAAAACATGGGTTAAGGAAAAAGGCGTTATTATGCCACAATTACAAGCTGATCTTGATTTGCTTAACTCTTCGGGTATACCGGTGGATATTGTATTTCACCAGGGCAAAGAGATAATGAATATTAAATAATTAACTTAAAACGATCACTATGAAAAGAATATTTTTGTTAGCGCTTATGGTTGTTTCCATAAGCTTAAGTAATTATGCAACTACTCCACCCGATGAGGGGATGTGGCTGCCGATTTTTGTTGAGAGGCTCAACTATACCGATATGCAGGAGATGGGCCTTAATCTGACAGCCGAAGAGATTTACAGTATTAACAACTCCAGTCTTAAAGATGCTATCGTGAATTTTGGAAATATGTGTACGGCTGAGGTTGTTTCACCTGATGGTTTGTTGCTGACAAATCATCATTGTGGGTATGATGTTATACAAAAACACAGCTCAATAGATCATGATTACCTGACAGATGGTTTCTGGGCCATGAGCAGGGAAGAAGAATTAACCAATGAAGGCCTTTTAGCAACATTTTTTATCAGAATGGAAGATATAACAGAAAAGGTACTGGCTGAAGTAACGGATGAAATGTCGGAATCGGAGCGCAAGGACGCAATAAAAAAAATATCCGGTATAATAGAAGATGAAGCTGCTGAAGAGGATAAATATGATGCACAGGTCCGGAGTTTTTTTAATGGCAATGAGTATTATCTTTTTGTATATGAAACTTTCAGGGACGTACGCCTGGTTGGCGCCCCTCCTTCATCAATAGGAAAATTTGGCGGCGATACGGATAATTGGATGTGGCCACGTCATAGCGGAGATTTTAGTATGTTTCGGGTTTATACTGCCCCCGACGGTTCTCCTGCCGACTATGCTGAAGAGAACATCCCTTTAAAAGCTAAATATCATATTCCCATCTCTCTCAAAGGAGTACACAAAGAAGATTTTGCTATGATTTGGGGCTATCCGGGAGGAACCGATAGATACAGAACCTCTTACGGTGTTGAACAAACGCTTAACGAAACCAATTCTGCCATTATTAACCTTGGCGATATAGCATTGGATATAATGAAAGTGGATATGGATGCAGATCCTATAGTGAGAATTCAATATGCCTCAAAATATTTTATGATATCTAACATGTGGAAAAATAAAATTGGCGAAAGCAGGGGCTTGAAGCGACTGAAAGTGTATGATAAGAAAAACGCTATTGAAGACCAATTCAGGTTATGGGTGGAAGCTGATACAGCCAGAAAAGAGAAGTATGGTTCGGTTATGCAGGATTTCGCAGATGCATATAAAACCCTTTCAGATAGCAAATCCCAGGAGTCACTTTGGTACTACCAGGGCCCTTTCTTTATTTCACAATTAATGCTTTTCCCGATTAAGGCCAAGGGGCTGGAGGCTATTTTGCAAAATAAAGATTTTACCGAAGAACAACTTGCGCCGTTTTATGCTCAGGCCGAACAGCATTTTAAAGATTATAATCCTGCTACTGAACAAAAGCTGTATGCTGCCGGATTAAAAATGTTGTATGATTATGTTCCAAAAGAAAAGCAGCCGGATATTTTCGAAACACTGATCATGAAAAAACACAAAGGTGATTTTGACGCTTTTGCCGCTGATGTTTTTGAAAAATCCATTTTTGCCACTAAAGAGAAATTTGAAGCTTTTCTTTCAAAACCCTCCGCAAAGAAATTTGAGAAAGATTTGGCTAATCAAACCACGCAGTCATTTTATGGCGCTTTTATTGGCCTCAATACAGGCCTAAAGGAAGCAAAGGATAAGCTGAAAAAAGCAAGACGTTTATATGTTGCCGGCCTTAGGGAGATGATGCCTGATAAGGTATTTTACCCTGATGCAAATTTTACCATGAGACTAACCTATGGTGAGGTTTTGGATTATTTTCCGGCCGATGCAGTCCATTATGATTATGTAACACATTTATCGGGGGTGATGGAGAAAGAAGATCCATCCAACGATGAGTTTATTGTATCTGAAAAGCTGAAAGAACTCTATAATGTCAAAGATTATGGCCGGTACGGTGAAGATGGCAAGCTAATAGTTTGTTTTCTGACCAATAACGATATCACCGGGGGTAATTCAGGAAGTCCGGTTATCAATGGTGATGGAGAACTGATTGGTATTGCTTTTGATGGCAACTGGGAAGCCATGAGTGGCGATATTGCCTTTGAACCGGAACTACAACGGACCATCAGCGTTGACATCCGTTATGTGCTGTTTGTAATTGACAAATATGCAGGAGCACAAAATCTAATTGACGAATTGACCATACACGAGTAAATTCTAAGGGATGTCATCCCTGAAAATTTCTTCAAGTTTCTTATTCAGGTCGTCACCCCTCAGGTTTTTAGCAATGATGGTCTGTTCAGGGTCTAATAAGACATTTGAAGGTATTGAATTTATCCCGTAAATTTTCCCGGCAGCATTTCCCCAGCCTTGCAGGTCCGAAACGTGAGTCCAGGTAAGGTTATCCTCATGAATAGCCGCCATCCATTGTTCTTTTTCTGTGTCGAATGAAACACCAAGAACATCAAACCCCTGGTCCTTGAACAGCTGATACATGGCTACAACATTGGGGTTTTCAGCACGACAGGGCGCGCACCCGTAGGCCCAGAAATCAACCAGCAAGTATTTGCCTTTAAAAGAAGAGAGCGACACAGGATTGCCTGACGTGTCGTTCATGGTGAACCCGACTGCAGGCTTTCCAACAGCAACTCTTGTTAGTATCTTGACTCTGGCTTTTAATTCACTGACATAATCGGATGCATCGAGGGATTGGTCGAAGTTATCTGTGAGGCTTTCCAGCTCTTCCAGATCAAACATCCAGGAATTTCGCCTGATGAGGTAGGCAGATACAACACTCTTATTGTTTTCCATCGCATAATTAATAATGAACTCTTTTTCTTCTTTTTCAAGATCGTCCATTTCTTTTTCTAAGGATTTACTAAGTTCTGCATCTTCAGCCTCTTTTGCTTTCCTGTACAGCGCATAAATGTCATATTTTTGTTGAGTGGTTTTATCAATGGATTGCATATATGCATTAAACTCAGCTTGTGCTTCAGACCCAACAATTTTAGCTTCACCCAATTCCTCCACCTTGCCGGTAACAGATATGTCGGCGTTTTCAAAGAAAACAGGTACAGCGCCTCTGATCCCTTCGAACTGTAGTGAATACAGAACCGGGAAATCAACACTTCCTTTTAATTGAAATATGCCTTCGGCAATTGTTGCCGAATCAAGGTTCACCCACGCGCCCTCTTTCCGTGTCACAACATAGACTTTACCATTGGATATTCCTTCAATACTTCCATTGATTACATATCCTTTTTCCTGTTCCATGGTACATGACGAAAGAAGGGCGATTAATACAGTTAATGATATTAGCTTCTTCATAAGTAGGTTTTTGGAGTTTTTCGCTGCAATAATAAGGTATTATTTTTATTTCTGACGGGGTGGTTTGGAGATATTATGGTGTTTTAAAGTTAAAAAGTTGTTAAAATTTTGGATTCCATTACAGGATTAGGTTTAAAAATTACCCTATTTTTGATTTTTCTATGAGGTTAGGTGAATGAAATCTGAAAATTAATACCCCTATGCATTTATCCGGATTAGATTGGTCTATCATCGGTTTGTACTTCCTTGTAAGTATTTCTATTGCTATTTATATGGCGAAGCGTGCCGGCCGCAGTACAGGAGATTTCTTTTTGAGCGGAAGAAAACTACCCTGGTACATTGCCGGAACCAGCATGGTAGCTACCACTTTTGCTGCTGATACGCCATTAGCCGTTACGGAGTTAGTGGCTGAAAATGGAATTGCCGGAAACTGGTTGTGGTGGAATATGCTTTTTGGCGGTATGTTGACTGTTTTTTTCTTTGCTAAATTATGGAGACGGGCAGGCATACTTACCGACTGTGAGTTTGTTGCGATTCGTTATTCAGGCCGGGAAGCCAGTTTTTTACGGGGGTTCAGGGCTGTTTATATCGGAATAATTATGAATATCGTTGTTATTTCCTGGGTGAACCTTGCCATGGTAAAGATTTTGCAGGTGATGTTTCCTGATCTGCTGTTTTTCGGGCTGGAAGAGATCACCTTATTGGGTATCACTTTCAGCGCTCATTTACTGATGGTAGGGGGTATTATGTTATTTGTTGCTATATATTCATCATTATCAGGGTTATGGGGAGTGTCGTTGACCGATTCTTTCCAATTTTTAATGGCCATGGCGGGGTGTATTGCCCTGGCAGTTTATGCCGTTAATGCTGCTGACATTGGTGGAATAACCGGGCTGAAGGAACAACTGCCGGAATGGATTTTTAAATATACACCCAACGTTGGCAAAAGTGATGTTGGAGGTACTGTTTCAGGGGTTTTACGACTAAGTGTTACAGCATTTGTTGCCTATCTCGGTGTTCAATGGTGGGCAAGCTGGTATCCTGGTGCTGAACCTGGGGGCGGGGGGTATGTTGCACAGCGGATGATGTCGGCAAAAAACGAAAAACATTCCCTGTTGGCCACATTGTGGTTCCAGATAGCTCATTTTGCGCTTCGTCCATGGCCCTGGATTATTGTAGCCTTGGTAGCGCTGGTATTGTATCCTCATGAACCGGATAAGGGTGCTACCTATGTTATGGTCATTCGCGACTTAATGCCTTCAGGCCTGCTTGGTTTACTGATGGCAGCATTCCTGGCTGCTTATATGTCGACCATTGCTTCACAAACAGTATGGGGGACATCTTATATCATAAACGACTTGTTCAGGCCCTTTGTTAAACCGGATGGGGATGAACGTTATTACGTGAAAGTTTCGAGGATTACCACCTTTCTGCTTCTGTTTTTATCGTTAATCGTCACCACGCAATTTGACAAGATAAGCGACGCCTGGAAGTTTGTTCTGGTTTGCAGTGGAGGTATTGGATTGGTACTTATTTTTAGGTGGTACTGGTGGAGGATCAATGCCTGGTCGGAGATAGCGGCCATGCTGGCCCCTTATGTAGTTTATCCGTTTCTTTGGTACTATGGTATTAGTTTTGAAGTGACCCTGCTTATCATTGTTGCATGGTCAACGATTGTTTGGTTAACGGTAACTTTTCTGACCAGGCCTACTGATGATGAAAAGCTTCGGCAGTTTTACAAAAAGGTACATCCGGGCGGCCCGGGGTGGGAAAAAATAGCTTCAACATTGCCTGATGTTAAACCGGATAAAGGGTATAGGTATCTGTTTTTTAACTGGATAGCAGGGAGTGGCATGGTTATGTTTACGCTTTTTGGCATTGGCCAACTTATTTTCAGAGAATACACCTCAGCAATTCTCTATTTTGCTGCCGGGATATTCTGTCTCCTTTTTATTTACCGTAATATGAAAAAAATCGGATGGGAGAAAATGTCGCAATGATCACCTTTTCCCGGTATGGAAGAGGTATTGAGTTATTATGACCAGGATCAGGGTAAATATTGTACTTAAAACAACCCTGAAAAATGTTGTAAAGAATTCTGACATTCGAAAAATCTCCAGGTAAAAAAGTACAAAATGATGAGCTAATATAAGAATCAGTGAATAAGAAAAAAACCACCGGAAACCTAAATCACGGATGCCTGGCGACATACCTGCTTCATAGTTTTTCCCGGATTTAAGCAGCCTGATCACCCCTGGCCTGACATAGGCCATGAATACTGATGCTGCTGCATTCATGCCGGGTGTATTTGAGAACAGATCAACACTCAGCCCCATTAAAAAAGAAGCCACCAGCAATAACCATTTAGGGGTTTGAAAAGGTAATAAAAGGATGAATAATACATACAGGTAAGGATTTATATATCCACTGAAGTGAATATGGTTCAGAATAAGTACCTGTACCAATAACAATATGATGAAGCGCAATATGTTTTTGCTTAGCATAATAATATTATCTGCATTAATCGATCATTGACTTTTTGGCAAGCGAGTCTTGTTCTTTTTTCATCAGATTATTGACCACCATCACATATGAAAGATTATTAATATCAACAAAGAAATCCAGTTTTATAGTGTAAAAATTGTTGCCTCCTTCAATATAATATTCATTGATGCTCCCAATGGGTATCCCTTCAGGAAAGATGTGTGAAAAACCACTGGTGATTACAGTATCACCTAAATTTAATTGTATGTGAGTCGGAATGTCTTTCAGTGTTCCAATCCGGTAATTTGTACCCTGCCATATCAGGGTACCAAGCTGATTGTTTTTCTTTAGTTTAGCACTGATACGTGTTTGTTTATGCAAAACGGAAAGCACGGAAGAAAAATTCAAAGAGACATCTTTTACAATTCCAACCACCCCTTTGGGTGTTATCACAGCCATGTCATTACCAACTCCCTGGCTCAGGCCCTTGTTAAGTAAGAGATAATTATTTCTTTTTGATGTGGAATTACTTATAACTTTAGCAGAAATGTATTGGTATAGTTGTTTGTGTGTGCTATCGTTTCTGAAGTGTTGCAGCGTGTCGGTAGCGAGCAAAACAACTGATTCGAGCGATCGAAGTCTTGCATTCTCTTCTGCCAGTCCCTCATTAGCTTTTTTTAGCCCGAAATAACCGGTGATTGAGTTAGCTGTGTTGTATACATACCCGGATATTCCGTTCGCAGAACTAATGATGGTTGCACGTTGGTAGTAAGAATGATTAACGATAAATATAAAGGAAATGATTTCCAGTATAAGGAACAAAAAGAAAAAATAATGCTTCCATAGAAAAGTGAAAAGAGTTCTCATGAAGCGGACCTATTTGATCAGGAACGGGAATTTGTTGAAGTTCTTAAGGGCAATTCCTGTTCCACGAGCTACGGCTCTAAGTGGATCATCTGCAATATGTATTGGTAACTTTGTTTTTAGTTGTAACCGTTTATCAAATCCCCTGAGCAACGACCCTCCACCGGCAAGATATATACCTGTTCTGAAAATGTCTGCTGACAGCTCCGGTGGTGTCATCTCCAGGGCGTTTAGGACAGCAGCTTCGATTTTGGCTAGTGTTTTATCGAGACATTGTGCTATTTCTGCGTAATTAACGGTTATTTCTTTCGGAATTCCGGTTAGCATATCCCTGCCGTGAACAGCATAATCTTCGGGTGGGTTGTCAATTTCGGTCATTGCAGATCCGACTTCAATTTTAATTTTTTCTGACGACCGCTCCCCAATATTAATGTTATGTTGTTTTCGCATGTATTCCTGGATGTCAAGACTCAGGTCATCACCGGCAATTCTTATCGATTTACTATTAACGATTCCACCCAGGGCAATTACCGCTATTTCTGTTGTGCCACCTCCAATGTCGATAACCATGTTACCTGTTGGTTCCAGTACATCAATACCGATACCTATTGCTGCAGCCATTGGTTCATGGATGAGTCGTACATCTTTTGCACCGGCCTGTTCAGCTGAGTCTTTAACAGCCCTCTCTTCCACTTCTGTAATTCCAGAGGGTATACATATCACCATCTTTAACGCCGGCGGGAAAAGAGTAGACTTAATACCGACCATTTTTATCAACTCACGGATCATAAATTCTGTAGCCTGGAAATCAGCAATAACACCGTCGCGAAGAGGCCTGATGGTTTTAATATTTTCATGTGTTTTGCCATGCATCATCATGGCTTTTTTTCCAACGGCAATGATCTTACCTGTGTTTCTTTCAATAGCAACAATGGAGGGCTCATCAACTACTACTTTGTCGTTAAAAATAATAATGGTATTAGCTGTTCCCAGGTCAATGGCTATTTCTTTGGTTAGAAAAGAAAATAATCCCATATTCAATAAAAATAATATCTACCCTATAATCAGAGTTGATTGATTAATATTATGATGCAAAGATCGTTAATCTGGTGTATTATTAACAGTAATTAATGTTTAAAATGTCTGATTCCTGTAAAAACCATTGCTATGTGCTGTTTATTAGCATAGTCGATTGATTCCTGGTCTCTTATCGATCCTCCTGGCTGAATAACTGCTGTGATGCCTGCATTATAAGCAATCTCAATTGAGTCGGCAAATGGGAAAAAAGCATCGGAAGCCATTACGGTTCCCTTGAGATCGAAACCAAATGACGTAGCTTTTGTTATAGCCTGTTTCAAGGCATCAACCCTGGAAGTTTGTCCCACTCCACTGGCAATCAGTTGTTTGTTTTTTGCCAGAACAATAGCGTTCGATTTTGTATGTTTCACGATTTTATTGGCAAAAATCAGGTCATCTTTTTCTTTTTCAGACGGGGCAACAGTTGTCACTACTTTTAAATCCTTTACTCCCTCCGTTTTCATATCTTTTGCTTGTTCTATTACCCCATTAAGTACCGATTTAAACTGTTTTGCTTGAAAAACGTAAGAGTTTTTTTGCAAGATAATCCTGTTTTTCTTACTCTTGAGCAGGTCAAGGGCGTTTTTTTCATAACCCGGTGCCAGTATTATCTCGAAAAACAGTTTATTGATCTCATTAGCCGTAACCAGATCAACAATATCATTGGTAATCAAAACCCCACCAAAAGCTGAAACCGGATCACCAGCCAAAGCATCCTTCCATGCATCAAGTAACTGTGGCCGGCTGGCAATCCCACAAGCATTGTTATGCTTTAAAATAGCAAAAGTAACCTCATCAAATTCTTCGATCAGGTTAATGGCAGCATCCAGATCGCCTAAGTTATTATACGAAATAGCTTTCCCATGAAGCTGTTTAAAAACATCTTCCAGTTTTCCATAAAACAGTCCCTCCTGATGCGGATTCTCACCGTAGCGAAGAGGGGTCGAAGTTATTATACTCTTTTTGAAAATATTAGTTTCACTCTCTTTATGAAAATGATGAAGGATCATGGTATCGTAATGAGACGAAATATTAAAAGCCTCGGTTGCAAAATATTTCCGATCCGATAATGAAGTAGCCCCCTTTTTTTCTTTTAGCAGATTTAATAAAGTTCCATACAAACCAGAGGAAGGAACGATTAAAACATCATTATAGTTTTTTGCAGCCGCACGAATCAGTGATATACCCCCGATGTCAATTTTTTCAACGATTTTATTTTCATCATTTGTGGAGGCCACTGTTTCTTCAAATGGATAAAGGTCGACAATGACTAAATCGATGCCAGGAATTTCATAGTTAAGCATATCTTGTCGATCCTTAGCGTGTTCTCTTCGACTTAATATTCCCCCAAAAATTTTTGGATGCAATGTTTTTACACGTCCTCCGAGAATAGACGGATACCCGGTAATTGATTCAACAGCAGTGACCTCTATCCCCAGGTCATTTATGTATTGTTGAGTACCTCCGGTTGAGTAGATTTGAACACCCAGTTCATTCAGGGTTTTTGCTACTGTATCAAGACCAGCTTTATAGTAAACCGAAATAAGTGCACGTTTAATTTTTTTATCACCTGTCATAGGTTTAAGTTTTATCTAAGTGTTTGTTGGAGTATCAATGAGGTTGTTACCCGTTAGCAATTACATTTTGCAATTTTATTAAAAATCAATTCAAGAAACAAAGAAGCTACATTATTTATTTTTCAGTTTTTGTTGTAGTTTTACATGATTTAACGAAAAGGATAAAATTAGTACATATTTATGCTGTTTATTAAACTGGTCATCGAGAGTTTTTTGTTTGCAATAAATGCTATTATTGTCAATAAAATTCGAACAATTTTATCATTACTGGGCATAACCATCGGAATCTTTTCAATTATTTCAGTCTTTACTGTTTTTGATTCGATGGAGATTTCTTTAAAGAACAGCCTTGAATCATTGGGAGATGATATCGTATTTATTACTAAATGGCCGTTAATAGGCACGGCTAATACCCCCTGGTGGAAATATTATAACCGCCCACAACCTTCGGTCAACGAATTGAAAGAGATACAGCGCAGGAGTTCTACTACTGAAGCGGCAGCAATTATGTTCTCGTTAAGAAAAACAGTTAAATTTAAAAGCAATCATATTGAAAATGCTTCGGTACAAGCCGCTTCCCATGATTATGATAAGGTTATCTATTTTGAAATAAGTGATGGCCGGTACTTCACAACACTTGAGTCGCATGCGGGTAACCCTATAGCCATTATCGGACATGATATTGCCGAAAACCTGTTTGAAGGGTTTAACCCGATTGGACGAAAAATCAACGTGATAGGCAGGAAGCTGGAGGTGATTGGAATTATTAAAAAGGAAGGATCTGATGGATTTGGCAACTCACACGATGATGTTGTGTTGATTCCTGTCCAGCTGGCCAGGACCATGGTTGATGTCAGAAAAGTTGGTATGACAATCATGGTTAAAGCATTACCTGATGTTTCGGTCGACGCATTAAAAGATGAGCTGACCGGAATTATGCGTTCGATTCGAAAGCTGAAACCTAAGGCAGAAAATAATTTTGATATAAACGAGATCAGTATGTTAACTTCCTTTATTGAAGATATATTTGCCGTGATATCATTGGTTGGATGGATTATCGGAGGTTTTTCATTGTTGGTCGGAGGTTTTGGTATTGCCAATATTATGTTTGTTTCTGTGAAAGAACGGACCAGTCAGATTGGCATACAAAAATCGCTTGGTGCAAAAAATTATTTCATTCTTTTACAATTCGTTTTTGAATCAGTTTTTCTTTCACTCTTTGGTGGCATTATTGGGTTGGGCCTGGTGTTTATTGGGGCATTACTCGCCGAAGATGCTATTGGTATGGATTTGATCTTAACCAGTGAAAATATCCTCATCGCCATGCTTGTTTCCGGGTCTATTGGTTTGGTTTTTGGATTTATTCCCGCTTATTCAGCGGCAAAACTTGATCCTGTAAAAGCGATGCGATCCACTTTTTGAACAAAAAAGGGTAACAAATTCATTTTTTCCCGATTAATATCAAAAACATGTTGATTTTTTTTCGGATATAAAAATTAATCAGTAAGTTTACAGATACAAAAAACCAAACCATGGAGAAACGGTGGGAGTTAAAGAAACCGGGTGATTATGAACGGGTTAACCACCTGGCTGAAAGGCTTGGGGTGAATAATAATATTGCAAATATGCTCGTTCAACGCGGTATCTATAATTTTGATGAAGCAAGAGCATTTTTCAGGCCAGTCCTTGCTTCTCTCCATGATCCGTTTTTGATGAAAGATATGGACAAAGCCGTTGCCCGTATTGAGCAAGCGATAAATAACAATGAAAAAATCCTTATCTATGGTGATTATGACGTGGACGGTACTACTGCTGTTTCACTGGTTTATACTTTTTTAAAGCAGTTCAGTTCTCAAATTGATTTTTATATCCCTGATCGCTATTCAGAGGGTTATGGGATCTCTTATCAAGGTATAGATTATGCTGATCAGAACAATTTCAAACTGATTATTGCCCTTGATTGTGGGATTAAAGCGGTTGAGAAAGTCGCTTATGCAAAAACACATAATGTTGATTTTATCATTTGTGACCATCATCGTCCAGGAGATAATTTACCTCTTGCCAGTGCAGTTTTAGACCCCAAACGGGATGATTGCAATTACCCGTATAAAGAGTTATCAGGATGTGGTGTGGGGTTTAAACTGATTCAGGCATATTCTGCCAAAAAAAATCTCCCCTTTGAAAACCTGGAAAAATACCTCGATTTTGTTGTGGTTAGCATTGCGGCTGACATTGTTCCTATTACAGGCGAAAACAGGACATTAGCGTACCATGGGCTGAAATTAATAAATTCAGAACCCAGGCCTGCCTTTGAAGCTATTTTAAAGCATAGCAATGTTGTTCGAAATGTTGATTCTGACAATCCCAATGTCTTTTTCTTTAACCGGGAACTAAGTATTACCGATCTTGTTTTTTTAATTGGCCCAAGAATCAATGCAGCCGGAAGAATTGAAAGTGGAAGAAATTCTGTTCAATTATTGATCAGCGAAAATATGTCGTATGCCACAGAATTAGCCGATCAGATTGACCTGTTTAATACCGAAAGAAGGCACCTTGATGCACTGGCCACTCAACAGGCACTTGAGTTTATTGCTAACGATGAAAAACTAATCAAGAAAACAACTACCGTTGTGTATGACCCATCATGGCATCAGGGGGTTGTTGGTATTGTTGCTTCCAGATTAACGGAAGTATATTACAGACCAACTATTGTGTTAACAAAAGCTAATGGTTTAATTACCGGATCAGCCCGATCGGTTAAAGATTATGATATCTACGATGCTATTGACGCCTGTAATGATCTGTTAGAGCATTTTGGAGGACATAAATATGCTGCAGGGCTATCACTTAAAGAAGAAAACCTTGAAAAATTCATGATCAGGTTTGAAGAATATGTGATGTCAACTATTTCTGAGGAATTGTTAACACCGGAGATTGAAATTGATCTAAAAATTAACCTGAACGAAATTACTCCGAAGTTTTATCGGATTTTAAGGCAGTTCGCCCCATTCGGCCCGGGCAATATGAAACCGGTTTTCCTTACTGAGGGTGTTGCTGATACAGGGTATGGGAGGATAGTAGGTAAGAACCATCTTAAATTAACAGTAGCCCAACCACAGATAAGGAGTTTTTTCTATCCGGCCATTGCTTTCCAACAGGGGGATTTTATAAGTTTTATTGATGAAGACTTTCCTTTTAATATTTGCTATCATATTGAAGAAAACGAGTGGAACGGGAATATTACACTCCAGCTTAATATAAAAGATATGCAGATACTCGATAAGACATTGCCATAATTAAGGGAATACTGCTTCGAAGCTTCTATTCAACCTTTTTTTTTTACAGTCTCTCTCATTTTTATTGATGTAACTGTAAGCATGACCCCAAAAATCAATGAAAATATACCTACAGTAACAGTTATAAATTTTCCGCCTTCAAAAGGATTTGATATCATAAAAACCCCCATCAGAAGAGCTAATAACCCGTTTATAAGGTAAAAAAATTTGTTGCCGGGATGTGCTTCCACTGTAAAGTAAGTTATTATTTGGTACACACCAAGCATTATGGCCCAGATTCCGATAATAATAATAAAAATTTTCATTGTAAGACCTGGGTAAATCATAAAAAGCAGCCCGATAATAGCATCCATAATTCCTTCCAACATCCAAAGCTCCCAGGCTTTTTGTCGTTTTTTATTATAAATAGCCCCGATGATAAAAAGAATGCCCTCAACAAAGATGATCAATCCTAAATATAATACAATGGTGGTAATAACTTCCCCGGGATAAAGTAAAGCTGTCAAACCAAACAGAATAAATAAAATGCCCTTGATGGTCAAAAACCACCAGCCCTTTCTTAATTGTTCTTTCATAATATCCGAATTAATTTTAAAAATCTTTTTAACTTGAATTATGCACAAATTGTTGATTAATAGAATTTCACTAGCCCCGTCCTTTAGGGCTGTGTTATTTGCTTTTTAATCCCCGCCTTGAAAGGCGGGGCTATTGATAGCTTTTCACATAAAGTTTATGAATTAATCAGGTTAAAACTAAAACCAGGTAACCATAGTCTTGACAATCAATATTACGCCTGAGCTAATTAATAGAATGCCAACAACCCGGTTAAGCCAAAGCATGGTTCTGGGTCGCAAGTATTTTTTGATTTTGTTGCCAATGAATGATTTTAATAAATCGATAAGGAAAACTGTTCCAATGGTGCCTGCAAAAAAAGACAATGCATATTGCAGTAGCTTTCCTTCTTCAGCTTTTGATGATACCCATCCCATAGCTGTAAGCCAGAAAAGAAATAAAAAAGGGTTTATCACATTTAAAAAGTAACCCTTGAAAAAATAGGTTAATGGGCCGGGCCTTTTCGTGGGGGTTTTGTATTTACTGCTTCTTCTTAACAGAATTTCAGGCTTTCGGGTGAAAGTAAAAAAACCGAAGCTTAAGAGAACAATACCACCAATTAAACCAATGTATAATTTATTTTCGGGGTTATCGAAAATAAATGAAGCTCCCAGATAACAAATAGCAATCAGGGTGATATCACTTAACGAGATCCCCAGAGCCATAAAAAACCCCTGGTAGAATCCTCGTTGAACGCCTGTTTGAATAATCGCAAAAAATGCAGGCCCAACAGTTATCGAAACAATCAACCCAAGTACAATACCTTCAAAAAAAACAGCTACCATAATTTTAATTACCTTGATCTTGTAAGTTGCTGAGATACTCTTCCCATTTTTTCAATGGTTCATTTTTTAGAATCCTGGGAAATTTATTTTGTCCTCCTTCTTTTCCACAAAGTTTCATCCAATCATAAAATACATCTGCCGGATAAATTTCAACGATCACATCCTTAATAGCTGCTATTCGCTCTACACGATAGTCATCATTAAGAACTTTCAGGTATTCGTCAATCTTATTTCTTGCTACCTTGGGATTAATGGGGTCATTTGTTCCAAGATACCATTTATGTGCAAACATAGAACCATACTTGATTCCGGTAACAGAAAATTCATCAATCCCAATATTGAAATTATCTTCAAGCATTTTGATAGCACGGTTCATGTTTTCCTGCGATAAATGTTCACCACATAGATTCAGAAAATGTTTTGTTCTGCCTGTAATCACAATTTCTTTTAGGTCGATAGATGTAAATTTGATCGTATCACCGATAAGGTATCGCCAGGCTCCGGCATTGGTCGATAACAATAAAGCATATTCTTCATGCTCTTTAACTTCATCAATAGTCAGCGTTGAAGGAGTGGCCAAAATATTACCTTCATTATCGAAGTTTTCCTCATTAAAAGGAACAAATTCATAGAATATACCATTGTCCAGGACCAATTCCATCGAATGGGTGTTAGGGCGACTTTGATAGGCAATGAATCCTTCGGATGCCAGGTAGGTTTCCATATATGTAAGTGGGTGCGCTAAAAGCTTTTCGAAACTATTAACGTATGGATCAAAAGAAACCCCTCCGTGAACGTAAATAGAAAGGTTAGGCCATATATCATGTATGGTGTTTAAATGATGATGATCAATAATTTTTTTTAACAGGATCTGTAACCAGGCAGGTACGCCAACAATAATCCCAATATCCCAGTTGGGTGCTGATTTAACTATCTCATCCAGTTTAGTTGTCCAATCCCGTTCTTTTGATATTCGTTTTCCCGGTTTATAAAAATGCTGAAACCAAAATGGAATATTACTGGCTGAAATTCCTGAAAGATCCCCTTCGTAATATGTGCCGTTATAATGCAGGTGTGTACTTCCTCCAAGCATCAGCACTCCCTTATCAAAAAAATTGGGCGGGAAATCGTAATTGACCATTGACAAAAGTTGGCGTATACTGATTTTCTTTATTGCCCGTAACATATCACTTGTTACCGGGATGTATTTACTGGAGGCTTCTGATGTTCCTGAGCTCAAAGCAAAATACTTAATCCTCCCCGGCCAGGTTATATAGGCTTCGCCATTTAATGACCGATACCACCAATTTGAAAAAATGGCGTTATAATCATGAATAGGAACGTTTTCTTTAAATGTTTTGATAAGATCATCTTGCTTCAGAAGATCAAAAAAGTTATAATGTTCTCCAAAATAGGTAAACTGTGCTTTCCGTAGCAATTTTCGAAGAACTTTGGTTTGGGCACTAAAACCATCAACTCTCTTGATGTCTTTTGGAATTTTACTCCTGAATTCAATAGCTTTTTTTATGATGACACCCATCAACGGCATAAGGTAGAAGTTATAGTTTTAACAAAAATACAACAAATAAAATATTTCCTTTGAAAAAAATATTTTTTAGTGATTATGGCAATTATTCGTACGATTTTTTTTATACAGTATGTGTATATTTGCGTAAAATAAGGCATATCGGGTTGTATGAAATTATAATATATTGGCAAGGGTTCATGAGTCGTTAGAATATATGCGAAGCATCTTTCAAATAGTATATAAGATTGTTGTAGGGTTAGTAGCATTTGTTCTTTTGGCCCTTCTTGGCCTGATTATTATAAACCAGATTTTGTTTTATAAGCCGGCAAATTGCGAAAAATTATATGAAACAGGTGTTAACCGGTTAAATAATATTGAAAAGAATACCCTGTTGTTAATCACATGGAACATTGGTTATGCCGGCCTTGGGAAAGAGATGGATTTTTTTTATGAAGGAGGAAAAACGGTCAGGCCTGACCCCAACACTGCCGAATTATACATGGCTGGTATTTTGAACACCCTTGAAAGAATTGAACCTGTTGATTTTGTGCTGTTACAGGAAGTAGATGTTTTTTCGAAAAGAGGTTATTTTACCAATCAGGTTGAACATATTTCCAGGTTACTGGGCAATTATAATACCACCTTCGCAAAAAATTACGATGTTTGGTATGTGCCGGTTCCCGTGTATGCTCCTATGGGCCGGGTTGAAAGCGGGATGGTGGTGTTTAGTCTATACCATTCAACGGAAGCTTTTCGTTACAGCTTTCCCCCGGATGCAGCTTGGCCGAAAAGACTATTTTTTTTTAGCCGGTGTTATATTCTTTCACGCTATAAGGTAGGCGATAAGGATCTGGTGATTATAAATACACATAATTCTGCGTATGATGAAAGTGGCGCTGCAAAAAGAGTTCAGATGGAGATGCTAAAAAAATGTATGCTGGATGAATATCAAAAGGGTAATTATGTTATCTCGGGAGGTGACTGGAATATAAATCCATCCGGTTTTAATCCCGTGCAGATTACAACCGGCGATGTCATGAAAATAATACCTCCGGTTACTGAAAAGGATTTTTTCCCGGAGGGATGGAAATGGGCATATGATTCAACAACCCCCACAAACAGAGACGTGTCAACATCATACTATAAAGGCAAAACTAAAACCACCATCATTGATTATTTTATTGTCTCCCCAAATGTTGACATAATTGAAGTGAATACCATTCAAACGGAATTTAAGTTTTCGGATCACCAACCGGTATATTTGAAAATAGGCTTATAGCAGTTTATTAGAAAAGACTTGCTGTTATCCGGTCAGCAAAAAGTTTTCCCTCACGGGTTAATGTAAACGTTGAAACGGCCCGGTTGATTTTTTTATCATTTAGAAAAACAGCTACTTCCTTCAGGAAATGATCATAGAGGTCATTGCCAAATTCTTGTAATATATAGTTAGCGTCAGTTCCCCTAATGGTACGGAGTGAGGTCATCACATATTCGTTGTATTTCTGTTGCTTCGATAATATTTCCCTGGTAAATGGAATATTTTGGTGTTGGAGGCTTTCGATATACTGAGATATATTAGCAATATTCCATTGCCGCGACACGCCATTGAAAGAATGGGCTGATGGGCCAAGCCCCAGGTATTTACTGCCCGACCAATAGCTTGTGTTATGAAGCGAATGATATTTCTTTTTTGAAAAGTTAGATATTTCATAATGTTCGTAATCATAACTTTCCATTACATCACAAAGTATATGGAAATGATCAATAACAGACTGGTCTTTCACCGTGGCATATTTCCCCTTTTTTATAAAAAAAGCAAGTGCTGTTTTAGGTTCTACAGTCAATGCATATGCAGAAACATGAGGGATATTTAATTGATAAACGGTATTAAGGTTTTCGATCCATTTTTTATGGTTGAGTGTCGGGATGCCGTAAATGAGATCAATGCTCAGGTTCTCAAAAACTAACCGGGCTTCCTGTATCGAATTTAGAGCTTGCTGTCCCCGGTGAGCCCTGTTGAGGTATTGTAGGTCATCATCATGAAATGATTGAATCCCAATACTTAATCGATTTACTTTTGTTCCTTTAAGTTTTGAAAGATACTCCTTGTTGAGGTCGTCCGGATTTGCTTCAAGGGTAATTTCAACCGCAGTGGATATTTCAAAAAAGTTGCTTATTTTTTTGAAGATCAATTTTATTTCCTTGTCTGAAAGCAATGAGGGGGTACCCCCCCCCAAATAAATTGTTTTTATTTCTTCTCCGTTGAGGTAGTCTTTCTGAAGTTCAATTTCTGTCAGTAGGGCTAAAATAAAAGCTTGCTTATGTTTAGTTGAAGCCTGTGAAAAGAAATTACAGTAGTGACATTTTTGCTTACAGAAGGGGATATGAATATATATACCAGCCATAAGATGGTCGATATTGGTTATTTATTGAGAACAATCCTGAAGGTTGTTCCCTTGTCAATAACCGAAGATTTAACAAATATTTTTCCTTTGTGATAATCTTTAATGATTCGTTTTGAAAGAGACAATCCCAGCCCCCATCCTCTTCTCTTGCTTGTTACTCCGGGATTGAAAATAGTTTTTTGGTTGGACCTGGAAACGCCTTTACCTGTATCTGAAATATCAACAAAGACTTTTTTTAGATCTTCGGTGATATTGATATCAATAACACCCATACTCCCCATGGCATCAATGGCGTTTTTACACAGGTTTTCAATAACCCATTCAAACAGGTGCAAGTTAATCGGAGCCGTGATGTTATGGTCTTTTGGATGATTGATACGGTAGGTGATTTTTTTTGATGTACGTGTTTTCAAGTATTCAGTCGAGTCGTAAAGGATAGCAATAATATTTTCAGGAACAAGTTTTGGGATCGATCCAATTTTTGAAAATCGCTCGCTGATGATCTGTAGCCTATTTACATCATTTTCTATTTCCTGAACGATTTTATTATCAAGTTGCTTAAGTTTTAACAACTCTATCCATGCCATAATTGATGACAGTGGTGTGCCAAGTTGATGGGCTGTCTCTTTCGACATCCCAACCCATACCTGGTTTTGTTCTGACTTTCTGGCAGTATTGAATAAAAGATAAGTAATAAAGAGAAACAGGCCGATAATGCTGAATTGTATGATGGGATAATAACGAAGTTGGGTTAGCAAGTATGAATCTTTATAGAAGATGTATCTTGTTCCTTGTTCGGCCAGATCAATAATGATCGGGTCATTTTGCCCGGCCATTTCGACAATTGTATTTTGAACAAAAACCGGATTCTGGATCCTGGCAGAATCGATATTTCCGTATTCAATGACATTATTTTTTGTGCTGTCGGTAATGATAACGGGAACAGAGGCTGCATTCAAGACAACCTCTGAGAAAAATGACTCAATCAGGTGTTCCAGGTAATTGCGTAACTGAGTATAGGTATGTGAATTTTTGTAATATATATAACTGATATTTCCATATGCACTTACTTTTACAGGCTCGTAAACGGTAAATTCTTGCCTGAGTTCACCTTCCAGGACTTTAACGACAGCCGTATCAAGATCAATATTATTCACACCCTTGATGTTGCCATAAATATCTGTTTGTATAACAGGGATTGTTGTGTTCCCGGAAATGATCTCAGAGTAAAATGTCAATTCTTCATCATCCTCAGCATAAATAAGTCTTTTTGTTGCTTCAGCAAGCAGCTCAACCCTTTTTCTTTCTTCATCCTTCAATGTTTCAAAAAAATCTTCAGTATGCTTAACAAGAGCAGCTCTGCTTTGAATGGCATCAGCCCAGATCCTGATATTCTGCCGTTGCTCTGCCGCAATCTTTCTGACCAAAATATTGGAATACCAGAGCGAGCCAGCTACAATAAAAGCTGCTGTCGCGAAAAGGCTTAATTTCCATCGTTTTTTTTGCGTATATACGTTCAATTTCTTCAGGTTTATTGATGAAACGCTTTGAAAAACAAAATAGTATATTTATGAGAAGCGCGCAATTCTTTGTCAAAAATAAAACTTATTCTGAAAAATGATGGTTTTATTTTTTGGGTTATTTATCAGTTTGCAGAAATTAATAATATTGTACTTTTGTTTTTTTTGTAATTAGAAGTTAAAATAGAAAAGATAAATAATTATGGATGACAAGAATGAAAAGATGACTACTTTTAAGAAATGGATGATATCCATTCGTCCTTTTGCTTTACCGGCCTCAACCATGCCTGTGATCTTTGGTACTTTCCTGGCTGTTTTTTATGGTGGATATTCGTTTAAACCAGGATTGTTTTTGCTTGCCTTTTTTGCGATGGTTATCCTCCATTCGGGAGCTAATCTTCTGAATGATGTTGCTGATTTTAAAAAAGGCCTTGATACTATTCCATCGCCCGTAAGTGGGGGCGTAGTTAAAGGTATTTTATCAACCCGGGAAGCATTGATAGCTGCTATTCTATTGTTATCTGTTGGTACTGTTATTGGGTTGATTCTTGTCTGGCTAACCGGCCCTCTTCTTCTTGTTATTGGCATTTTGGGGGTGTTGGTAGGTGTTTTTTATACGGTTGGAGGTAAACTTACGTTAAAGTATCATGCGCTAGGAGACCTTTCGGTATTTTTAAATTTTGGCATCCTGGGTTCTCTGGGTGCATGGTTTGTGCAGTCAGGCACTTTTTCCTGGATCCCGGTTATCTGGGCAGTCCCCATGGCCACCTTGGTAATTGCTATCCTTCATGCAAACAATTGGCGCGATATTGAAGGTGATAAGAAACAAAATATTTTTACCATTGCCTCTTTACTGGGTGATAAAAAATCATTGGTATATTATGCCTTGTTGATTTTTGCCCCATTTTTTATTATTATTGGGTTGGTTTTTTTACCTAGAATTATCATCGGAGAGATTCCCGCATTACCATTTACATTCCTCATTACGATACTTTCTTTTCCAATAGCGTTAAAACTTTGGGCGAAAGCATTATCGAGGAAAACCCCTAAGAGCCCACTTGATTTTGTTGCCCTTGATGGTGCTACAGCACAGCTGAACCTGGTATTTGGGTTGCTTTGTACTGTTGCTTTATTTCTTGATGCAGGTATTGGACTATGGTTCTGATGGTTGTCAATATTATCAGTCATACTGTACGATCCTGAGGCGGATCCGAATAACGAATAACGTCGCGC